>DASWFL010000142.1:0-13692 GCA_036394255.1 Steroidobacteraceae bacterium | reverse complement strand
CCACCTGCACCGCCCCTGGGTCGGTGGTGAAGGTGCGTATCAGGGCCGGGGCGCGCCACTGCACCACGAGCATCGCCAGCAGCATCAGCAGGGCGCTCATCCACGACGCGGACCATACGGTGGCACGCACGCGCTCGAAGTTGCGGGCGCCGAAGTTCTGGCCGACGATCGGCGCCACGGAGAAGGCCACGGCCATGGCCGGCAGGAAGATCGCCTGCATGACCCGTGTGCCGACGCCGAAGCCGGCCTGCGCCGGGGCGCCGAAGGGGCGTATCACCCAGTAGATGAACGAAAAAATCACGAACATCATCACGAACTCGCCACCAGCAGGCGCCCCGATGCCGAGAATCCGCCGCCAGCTCGCCATGCGCGGCACCCACAGGCGCAGATCCACACTGACGTAATGCTCGAGGCGCACGAAATACAGCGACATCAGCAGCACGCCGAGCCCGACGGCGATTGAACTGGCAAGTCCCGCACCCGCTACGCCCAGGGGGTGCCCGGTCAACCAGCCGCCGATCAGCACCGGGGCCAGGACGACATTGACCAGCACTGTGATCATCTGCACGGCCATGGCTGGTTTGACGATCCCGGTGCCGCGCAGCGCGGAGCTCATGGCCACCATCAGAAACTGCAGCGCCAGAGAGGGCAGATACCATCGCAGGTAGGTCAGGCCAGCCGCCGCGGTGGCGGCGTCTGAGCCGAGGGCGCTGGCAAAGCCTGAACTACCCGCATAGCCGCAGACCAGGCAAGCCACCAGGGCGGTCACACCCAGCAGCATGGACTGGTTGAACACCAGGTTCGCCGCTTCCTGCTCCTTGCGGCCGACGGCCTGGGAAATCAGCGCCACCGTGCCCACACCCAGCACCTGCGAGAGTGCGAGCACCAGGAAGCTGAGATTCCCCGCGGAGCCCACGCCGGCAATCGCGGCATCGCCCAGGCGGCCCACGAAATACAGGTCGACCAGGAAATACAGCGTCTGGAACAGCATGCCGGCCGCGATCGGCACCGCCATCGCGATGAGATGCCGCTGCGGCGGGCCCTGTGTCAGGTCTTTCATGCGCCTATGCTATCCCAGCAGCAAAGCGATCGTCCTGCGCCACGCGTCCGGATCGGTGAGAGCCACGAACAGCAGGCCGGCGACCGCACCGCCAAAATGCGCGTCATGATTGACGCGGCCCTGCAACTTGCGGGCCGCGTACCAGGTGTAGCCGAGGTAAGCCAGGGCAAACAGCGGTGCCGGAATCGGCACCGGCAGCAGCATCAGATAGAGCGATTGCGTGGGAAAATAGATTATCGAGGCGAACAACACGGCCAGAATCGCGCCCGAAGCGCCGAGGGTGGCGTAGGCCGGGTCGGCGCGGTGCTTCAGCCAGGTACCCCCGGCGCTCGCGAGCAGTCCGCAGAGGTAGAGGGCGGCAAAGCGCCCGCTGCCCATGGCACGCTCGAGCTGAAACCCAAAGGACCAGAATGTGATCAGGTTGAAGGCGAGGTGCGCCAGATTCGCGTGCATGAAGGCGCTGGTGATGATCGTGGCGTACTGATGCTTGCGCAGCAGCCAGTAAGGCCGAAGGAGGCTCCGCTCGATGAGCCCGGGGGAGACCAGAAGCCCGCTCAGGCTGGCCGCAAGAATGAGGCCGACCAGCAGTGCGGACACGCTCACGGGCTGCACGCAGTCGATATTCCTGTCAGCTGGCGTCTGGCGGGGAAGGGGCAAACTGCACGAGCTCGGTCCCTTCGGCGACCTGCTCGCCGACCGCGACGTTGAAGGCCTCGCAGACTCCGTCCGCTGGTGCGCCGAGCGTGTGCTCCATCTTCATGGCCTCGAGGATCAGCAGGGGCTCGCCCCGTGCGACGCGCGTGCCGGGCTCGACCAGCAGCGCCACGACCCGGCCGGGCATGATCGCGCGGATGTTGCCCTCGGCCACGGCCTGTTCTCCGACGTGCGCGAGCGGGTCGACATACTCGAAGCGATGGTGCGTGCCACGAAGGAAGACATCGCAATGCCCGTCGCGCACCAGGCTGGTGGCATCAAAGGAGCCCCCGTCGAGCGTCAGGCGCGCATCGGTCGCGGAGAGCTGCAGGCATTGCAGCTGGAGGGTACGCGTATCGAGCTGCAGCTCGTAGCCGCCGGCAACCGGCCGGACCACGAGGTAGCGCTCGGCACCCTGCGCACGGAAATGAAAGGTCCTGGCGGCCGGGGCGTTGAGCCGCCAGCTGTCGGCGTGGCGCCAGACCTCGGCGCCGGGACCCTCATGAGCCCCCTGGCGCTGGAACTCGATGACCCGCAGCGCGGCGGCGATGAGCGCCTCGTCGGGCACGGGCGGGGTCGCGCCGAACAGCCACGCCTGCTCCCTCTCGATCAGCGCCGTGTCCAGTTCGGCGCTGGCAAAGGCGGGGCTTGCGATGAGCCGCGACAGGAATTGAACGTTGTTGCTGAGGCCGGTGATCTGAAATTGCTCCAGGGCCTTGAGCATCCGGCCACGGGCGAGCTCGCGTGACTCGCCCCAGACGATCAGCTTGGCGATCATCGGATCGTAGTAGGGCGTGATCGCGTCCCCCTGCGCAACCCCGGAATCGATGCGCACGGTGGCCGTCGCCGCCGGCGTCCGGTAGTGCTCCAGGCGGCCGGTGGCCGGAAGAAATCCGCGCTCGGGATCCTCCGCGTAGATGCGCGCCTCGATCGCGTGGCCATTGATCGCGAGCTCTTTCTGGCGCAGCGGCAGCGCTTCGCCGCTCGCCACGCGCAGCTGCCATTCGACCAGGTCGAGGCCCGTGATCATCTCTGTCACCGGGTGCTCCACCTGCAGCCGCGTGTTCATTTCCATGAAGAAAAATCGTCCGCCGGGCTCGGCGATGAACTCCACCGTGCCCGCACCGACATAACCGACGGCTTTGGCCGCAGCCAGGGCCGCTGCACCCATCTTGGCCCGCCGCTTCGGCTCCATGCCCGGTGCCGGCGCTTCCTCGAGCACTTTCTGGTGGCGGCGCTGCACCGAGCAATCGCGCTCGAACAGGTATACCCCGTTGCCGTGCGTATCGGTGAACACCTGGATCTCGATATGCCGCGGCTGCAGCAGGTATTTTTCAATCAGCACCCGCGCATCGCCGAAACTCGCCGACGCCTCGCGCTGGCAGGAGGCCAGCGCCGCGGCGAAATCCGCCGCCCGGTCGACGCGCCGCATCCCCTTGCCGCCGCCGCCGGCGCTGGCCTTGATCAGGACCGGATAGCCGATGCGCTCCGCCTCCTGCTGCAGCAGTGCGGGCGACTGCTCCTCGCCATGGAATCCGGGCACCAGCGGCACGCCTGCCCCCTGCATCAGCGTCTTGGCGGCGGATTTGGAGGCCATGGCCCGGATCGCTTCCGGCGGCGGGCCCACGAACACGAGTCCGGCCTGCGCGCAGGCAGCGGCGAACTGATCGTTCTCCGACAGGAAGCCATAGCCGGGATGAATCGCCTGGGCGCCGCTCCTGAGGGCCGCGGCGATGATCGCCTCGCCGCGCAGATAGCTCTCGCGCGCCGCCGCCGGCCCGATATGCACGGCCTCGTCGGCGAGCCGGACGTGCAGCGCATTCACGTCTGCATCGGAATATACGGCCACCGTGGCCATGCCGAGCCGGCGGGCGCTGCGCTGGATCCGGCAGGCGATTTCACCGCGATTGGCGATCAGGATTTTTTCAAACATGCGCCTTCCCGCTCACATCCTGAACACGCCGAAGCGCGTTTCCGGTATCGGTGCCGACAGGCTCGCCGCCAGTCCCAGGCCCAGGCAGCGGCGCGTGTCGAGCGGATCGATGATGCCATCATCCCAGAGCCGTGCCGTCGCGTAGTAGGGGTGGCCCTGCCGTTCATACTGGGCCCGGATCGGCGCCGAGTAGGCTTCCTCGTCTACGGCGCTCCATTTTCCGCCACGGCCCGTGATCGCATCGCGCCGCACCGTCGCGAGCACCCGCGCCGCCTGCTCTCCGCCCATCACGCTGATGCGGGCGTTGGGCCACATCCACAGGAAGCGCGGCGCGTAGGCGCGCCCGCACATGGCGTAGTTGCCGGCGCCGAAGCTCCCGCCGATGATGACCGTGAATTTCGGCACCTGCGCGGCGGCGACCGCGGTCACCATCTTGGCGCCGTGGCGGGCGATGCCCTCGTGCTCCACTTTGCGTCCGACCATGAAGCCGGTGATGTTCTGCAGGAACACCAGCGGCGTGCGCCGCTGGCAGCACAGTTCGATGAAATGCGCGCCCTTCTGCGCCGAATCGGAAAACAGGATGCCATTGTTGGCAACGATGCCGATGGGCATGCCCCAGAGGTGCGCGAAGCCCGTCACCAGCGTCGTGCCGAAGCGCGCCTTCCACTCGGCAAATTCGCTGCCGTCCACCAGCCGCGCGATGATCTCGCGGACTTCAAAGGGCTTGCGCGGGTCAGAGGGGATGATGCCGTACATCTCCTCGGCCGGGTAACGGGGCTCGTGCGGCTCGCGCAGCGGAATCCCGGCGCGCTTCGCGACCGCCAGCGTGGCCACGGCGCGGCGCGCGATCGCCAGGGCGTGCGCATCGTTTTCCGCCAGGTGATCGGCTACGCCCGACAAGCGCGTGTGCACATCCCCGCCGCCCAGCTCCTCGGCGCTGACGACTTCGCCGGTGGCCGCTTCCACCAGCGGGGGACCGCCCAGGAAGATGGTGCCCTGGTTGCGCACGATGATGGACTCGTCGCTCATGGCCGGCACGTAGGCGCCGCCGGCCGTGCAGCTGCCCATGACGACCGCGATCTGGGCGATGCCGGCCGCCGACATCGTGGCCTGGTTGTAGAAGATGCGTCCGAAATGCTCCCGGTCCGGAAACACCTCGTCCTGGCTGGGCAGGAAGGCGCCGCCGGAGTCCACCAGATACACGCAGGGCAGGCGGTTTTCGCGGGCGATCTCCTGCGCCCGCAGGTGCTTCTTGACCGTCATCGGAAAGTAGGTGCCGCCCTTGACGGTCGGATCGTTGCAGACCACCAGGCACTCGCGGCCGGAGATGCGGCCGATGCCGGTGATCAGACCGGCGCCCGGCGCCTCGTTCCCGTACAGCTCGAACCCGGCCAGCTGCGAGAATTCCAGGAACGGGGAGCCGGGATCGAGGAGCAGGTTGACCCGCTCGCGCGGCAGGAGCTTGCCCCGGGCGAGGTGCCGGTCCCGGGCCACCGCGCCGCCTCCGAGAGCCGCCTGCGCCACGCGGCTGCGCAGGTCGGCGACCAGCGCCTGCATGCCTAAGCGATTAGCCTGGTGATCCGGGCTGCTGGGTTTCACGGCGCTCGCGTAGGTCGACACGGTGGCTACCCCTCGAGGATGAGCTTGCCAAGAACTGCCTGATTGTCGGACAATAGCGCAATTATCGGGATCGAGGCAAGCCACCATGAGCGTCCTGGACAGTTGTGACATGGATTTTGGGCTTGGCGACACAGTCGATGAGGTCCGCGCGCAGGCGCGGCGCTTCGCGCGCGAGCAGATCGCGCCGCTGGCCGACGCGATCGATCGCAGCAACGAGTTTCCGCGGCAGCTCTGGCCGCAGCTCGGGGCCCTCGGGCTGCTGGGACTGACGGTGCCGGAGCGCTGGGGCGGAGCGAATCTCGGCTACCTCGCGCACATCGTCGCCATGGAGGAGATCTCACGCGCGAGCGGTGCGGTGGGGCTGTCCTACGGCGCCCATTCCAACCTGTGCGTGAATCAGCTGGCCCTGCACGGCAACGAGCTGCAATGCCAGCGCTACCTGCCGCGGCTGGTCTCGGGCGAGCACGTCGGCGCGCTGGCGATGTCCGAGCCCGAGGCGGGCTCGGATGTCACTTCGATGCAGCTGCGGGCCGTGCGCCACGGCGATCAATTCCGCCTGACAGGCCGCAAGATGTGGATCACCAACGGTCCGGATGCCGACGTGCTGGTGGTCTACGCCAGGACCGACCCGGAATCCCGCGAACGCGGTATTACCGCCTTCGTAGTCGAAAAATCCTTCCCCGGGTTCTCCAGCGCGCAGAAACTCGACAAGCTGGGCATGCGGGGCTCGAGCACCAGTGAACTGGTCTTCGAGGACTGCGTGGTCCCGGCGGAGAACGTGCTGGGCGAACTGGGCGGCGGCACGCGGGTGCTGATGAGCGGCCTGGACTACGAACGCGCGATCCTCGCCGGCGGCCCGCTGGGGCTGATGGCGGCCGCACTCGATGTGACGCTGCCCTATATTCACCAGCGCAAGCAGTTCCGCCAGGCCATCGGCAGCTTTCAGCTGATGCAGGGCAAGGTCGCCGACATGTACGCCAGCCTCAACGCCGCCAGGGCCTATGTGTACGCCGTCGGCCGTGCCTGTGACAGTGGGCGCCGCACGCGCCAGGACGCCGCGGCGGCCATCCTGTTTGCGGCCGAGCGGGCCACGCAGGTGGCGCTGGACGCGATCCAGGCGTTGGGCGGAAACGGCTATATCAATGACTACCCGGCCGGACGTCTCCTGCGTGACGCCAAGCTCTACGAGATCGGCGCCGGCACCCAGGAAATCCGCCGCATGCTCATCGGCCGAGAGCTGTTCAGGCTGACGGCGTGAACCTGCAATTCGAACCCATCGTGGTGGAACCCACCTATCGCAAGGTGGCGACGGCACTGGTCGATCATATCGTGGCGGGCCGGCTCCGCTCGGGCGATCACCTGCCACCCGAACTGGAACTCGCGCGCCAGTTCGGGGTGAACCGCTCGACGGTGCGTGAAGCGCTGCGCGAGCTGGACAGTGCCGGGTTGATCGGGCGGCGGCGTGGCTCCAAGCGCATGATGGTCATCCGCCCCGGGCCGCTGCAGGTCGGCGCTGGTGTACGCCGGGCCCTGGTGCTCCATGACGTCACCTTTGTCGATGTCTGGGAGGCGCTGATGATCCTGGAACCGCCATTGGCCGCCGCCGCAGCGACACGCCGGAGCGATGCGGACCTGGAACGCCTGACTGCAGCATTCAGGAGCGTCAGCGCCGCACCGCATCCGCTGCAGACGGTGCGGTACGTGGCCGAATTCTTCCGGGCGCTCGGCGAGGCGAGCGGCAATCCCGCCCTGGTACTGGCCCATGAGCCCCTGATCCAGCTGCTGGAACCTTCGCTCGCCGCGATGATCGACAAGGTGGTCCAGGCGCGTACGCGTATCATCGACGCCCAGCGCCGGCTGTGCGCGGCCGTGGAAGCGCAGGATCCCGCGAGCGCGCAGACCTGGATGAGCAAGCACATCAGGGATTTCCGGCGTGGCTATGAGCTGGCGGGCATCAATCTGCGGCACACGGTGGTGCACGCCGGACCCCTGTCCTGAGCGGGTGCCGCCTGCGCGCTGTCGAAACTCTCGGTCGGGTCACATATTCCACTGGTACTCTGCCGTTACGCTGTCCCTCAATTGCGTGGTCCGGAGGAGTCATTATGCGAATCTATCTCAAACCTGTACTCATGGCGGCCGCTGCGCTGACGCTGGCGACAGGCGCGGCCGTGGCCACTTCGAATTTTCTGCTGACGATCGACAACCCGAAGGGCGCCGACGCCGCGCGCGCCGGCAAGGGCGCGATCGAAGTCCAGACTTTTTCCTGGGGCGCGAGCAATCCCGGCGCCGTCGGCGGCGCCGGCGCGAGCGCCGGGAAAGTGAACATGCCGGCGGTGTCGCGCACTGCGGTGAAAGAGCCGCGCGATCGGGCGAGCGGCCACCGGCCGGGTCGGCCCGGCGCACCGCTGGTGGGCGAAACCCGCTCGGTCACGCTCGGCGTGCACGAGTCACCCGCCCTGGCTGCCTCGCCGGTCATGAGCGCCTGCGCCTCCGGCAAGCATTTGGGCAGCGTCACCCTGACCGGGCGGAGCGGTGCCATCATGCTGGAAGACGTGATGGTCACCTCCTGCGCGGCGGAAGCGGGCATGCGCAAGCTTGAACTCACGGGACATGTGACCCTGATCAAGTAGTCTCGGCCGCGCCGTGCCGCCACCCGCCGCGGGCGGCAGCGGCTCGAACCGGCGGCCGGTGTGGCAAACTGACCGGCTATGCTGAACTTCGTCGATGTGGCGGTCCGTCGCGGCCCGCGCCTGCTGTTTGCGGGCGCGAGCTTCGGGCTGTTTCGCGGCGAAAAGGTCGGCATCACCGGTGAGAACGGGAGCGGCAAGTCCACGCTCCTGGAACTGGTGCGCGGCACGCTGCACTCCGACGCCGGCGTCTTCGAAATGCCCGGCAATCTCGTCACCGCGTATGTTTCGCAGGACATCGAGGCGACCGAGCAGCCCGCCATCGAGTTCGTGCTCGACGGCGATCATGAGCTGCGCTCGATCGAGGCACAGCTGCGCCTCGCCACGGAGCAGGACGACGGTGCGCTGCTCGGCGCGCTGCACGCCCGTTACGCCGAAGTGGGCGGCTACGATGCACGGGCGCGCGCGGCGCAGCTGATGCACGGCCTGGGGTTCGCGCCCGACGAGGACGAACGCCCGATCCGCGCCTTCTCCGGCGGCTGGCGGGTGCGCATTAACGTGGCACGCGCACTGATGTGCCGCTCCGAACTGCTGCTGCTCGACGAGCCGACCAATCACCTGGACATCGATGCGATCCTGTGGCTCGAGAACTGGCTGCGCGCCTATCCGGGCACGCTGCTGCTGATCGCGCACGATCGCGAGTTTCTCGACCGGGTCTGCAACCGCATCGTCAATATCGAGCATCAGCGGGTGCGCGCCTACCGCGGGAATTATTCGGCCTTCGAGACCCAACGCGCTGCCGAACTCGCCGAGCAGTCGGCGCTGTACGTCCGTCAGCAGCGCGAGATCCGCCACATGGAATCCTTCGTCGTGCGCTTTCGTGCGCAGGCGAGCAAGGCGCGTCAGGCGCAAAGCCGCCTCAAGGCGCTCGAACGCATGCAGCGCATCGCTCCTGCGCACGTCGATTCGGCAGCCTTTGAGTTCGCCTTCGCCCAGCCCGCCAGGCTGCCGCGTCCGCTGCTGGCCATCGACGATCAGAGCGCCGGTTATGGTGGCGTGGCTCTGCTGCGCAATGTGAAATTGACCCTGATGCCGGGCGACCGGCTGGCACTGCTCGGGAAGAACGGCGCCGGCAAGTCGACCTGCATGAAGATGCTGGCCGGAGAACTCGACGCGCTGGGCGGCAGCCGCACCGAGGCGCGCGAGCTGCGCGTCGGCTACTTCGCGCAACATCATCTGGAGCAGCTCGCCGCCGGCGATTCGCCGCTGGAGAACCTGCGGCGCAGCGGGGGCGAGCGTGCGGCGCGCACCACGGAGGCGGAGCTGCGCGATTACCTGGCGACCTTTGGCTTCCGCGACGCGCGCGTGTTCGAGCCGGTGGGCCTGTTTTCCGGGGGTGAAAAGGCGCGACTGGTGCTCGCGCTGGTCGCGTTCCAGCGGCCCAACCTGCTGCTGCTGGACGAGCCCACCAACCATCTCGATCTCGAGATGCGCCAGGCGCTCGCGGTGGCGCTGCAGGAATACGCCGGCGCCGTCGTGCTGGTCTCGCACGACCGGCACCTGCTCAATACAGTCGCCGACGAGCTGATGGTGGTGCACGACGGGCAGGTTTCGCCGTTCGACGGTGATCTGGAGGATTACGCGCGCTGGCTGGCCACAGCGGGCGCCGTGCGGCCGGCGTCTGCAGCGCGCGCGCCGGCGGCTCCGGCACTGGCGCCCGCGGCATCGGCGCCCGCGGCACCGGCGCCCGCGGCATCCGCCGCTGCGGCGCCGGGAGACCAGCGCCGCAAGCGCCGCCGTGAAGGCGCCGCAGTACGCGATCGCCTGGCGCCGTTGCGTGCCACGGTGGTGCGTCACGAAGAGCTGCTGGAACGGCTCGCGCGTGAGCGCCTCGAGCTGGAACACGCCCTGGCCGCACCGGAGCTGTATCGGCCCGATGCACGCGCTGGATTGCAGGCCGCGCTCGCCCGGCAGGTGGAGCTGTCGCGGCTCTGTGCCGAGACGGAGACCGCCTGGCTCGAGGCGAGCGCTGGACTGGAGGCCGCGATAGCCGCCGGAGCGAGTCCTTAGGCCGGCCAAGGCCTGGCGCTGGCCCTTCATTAAGTCAAATCGGAGCCGGTCAGCAAGGGACGCCGCGCCGCTGCTTGGCGCGCACGCAGCGGCTTGTCTTTGTTGTGACGCATATCCGCGCCGTTGTGAATGCAGGCCACAATTTCCGCCGGCGTAAGTCGATATTCTTCGCGGGGTATTCGCTACCGGACTGCGGCAGTCAATGGGTACATTTCTCGCGGGTGTGCGATTCAACGGCTGGACCGTTGGAGCGCGGCTATTTGTGATCAACGGCCTGCTCGCCGTGGCCCTGGCGTTCGGCGGCATCATTGCGTGGCGGGCCCTCACTGCCCAGAGCCACGCCATGTCGGGCCTGGTGCTGATCAGCAAGGGCGCGCGCTACCACCAGGATGCCGAGACCCAGCTGGCGGAACTGCGCGCTGCGATCAACGCCGCCCTGGGCGGGCAAGCCCACACGGAGGCGGAGCGCAAGGATCTGCTCGCTTCCATGGATGAAAATTCCAAGGTACTGCACCGCGATCTGCTGACGCTGGCGAAGCTGGAGCTGCCTCCCGATCTGGTGGACACCGAAACCCGGGTGCAGACGCTCGCCGATGCCTACCTGAGCAACGCCGGTCAAATCGGTCGATTGGCCGCCCGTAATCCGACCCTGGCGACGGCATTGTTGCCGCAATTCGATGTGTCGGCATCCGCGCTCAACGATGCCATGGATGCGCAGACCGAAGCCTTCACGACGCACATCGTGCGGGCGAACAGCGACGCCGCGTTGGCGGAGCGTGACGCCAAGAGCCTGCTGGTCTTCGCCGGCGTACTGATGAATATCATTGTCGGTGCCCTGGTGCTGCTGCTTTCGCGCTCCATACGCCGCTCGCTCCAGTCGGTGCGCGACGTCGCCCAGGCACTGGCCGGCGGCGATCTCAATGCCCGCAACACCAACACCGGTCCCGACGAGCTCGGCGAACTGGGCCGGGCGATCAATGGCATGGCCGACAGTCTCAACGAGGTGATCGGGCGGCTGCGGGCCGACGCCGACCGCGACGCCTTTGGCAACGAACTGGGTGAAGGCCTGGAAATGGCCGACACGGAGGAAGAGGCCTACGAGACGCTGGGTCGCGCCATGGTGGCGATAAGCCCGGACTTGCCCACCGAGCTGCTACTCGCCGATTCCAGCCGTGCCCATCTGGAGCGCGCCACCGCTCATCCACTGGCCGGCCCCGCGGGCTGCACCGTGGAATCGCCGTTCAGCTGCATGGCGGTCCGCCGCGGCAGCCCGGTCATCTTCGAGGACGGTGAGGCAGTCAATTCCTGTACCCGCCTGCGTGGCCGGAGCTGTGGCCCGGTCTCGGCCGTCTGCGTACCGATCAACTTCATGGGCAGGGCGCTCGGTGTGCTGCACGCCGCAGCGCCCGTCGGCAAGCTCCCCAGTCCGCTGCAGATCGCCCATCTTACGACCCTGGGCGCGCAGGCCGGCGCCCGCATCGGCACGGTGCGTGCCTTCCACAGCACGCAGCAGAAGGCGTCGACCGACAGCCTTACCGGCCTGCACAATCGCCGCTCAGCCGAGGAGCGGGCGCGCGACCTGGTCGCTTCAGGCCGCCCCTTTGCGGTGGTCATGGCGGATCTCGATTACTTCAAGAGACTCAACGACTCGCGCGGCCATGAGGCGGGCGACAAGGCACTGCGCCTGTTTGCCGAGACCCTGCGCCTGAGCATGCGCGATGGCGACATGGCTTCCCGCTGGGGCGGAGAGGAGTTCGTGCTGATCATGGTGAACGCGGAAGCCCAGCAGGCCTATGAGGCGGTGGACCGGATCCGCGCCGCGCTGGCGACCGCGCTGCTCACCGGTGGCACGCCGGCCTTCACCTCCAGCTTTGGCATCGCCGATACCACGATGAGCCCGCGCTTCGAGCGGATGGTGAAGATCGCCGATGAGGCCCTGTATCGAGCCAAGGAAGAGGGGCGTGACCGGGCCGTGATCGGTGATTCCCGGCTGGCCACGACCGGGGAGTTCCGGCGCGCCGTGGAGCACACTTCTTCCATGAGTATCAGGAAGCTGGCCGAAGGCTGAGCGCCTGGCGCCGCAGGCGCCGTTCAAAATCAGAACTTGGCGACGACCGTGACGCCCTCTGCCGGCGCGCGCAACACATAGCTGCAACCGCCCGGCGTGGCTCTCACATAGGCGATCGCCTCCGCATCGGTCGCCCGCAGGGGCGGCGGATTGGCGCCATCGCGGAAGGATTTCTTCGTCCACAGCGTGGCGTACTTCCGGGCGTCGAGCTTCATCACCTTTTCGAGGAAGGCCGCCTGCGCGGAGCTGTTGTCGGCGGGCGCCAGCCGCGCCGTGCCGGCAAAGCTCTTTTCGCCCACGAACACGTCGCGTATATCGCTGGCCTGCAGGCTGACGCCGGCATTGCAGACCACGTACACGTCGCTCGCCGCCGCGCGCAGTGACAGCGCCGTCAGCGCGGCCCCGAGCAGCCAGCCGATCGCCGCGCGCGGCACGGGCGTACGGCGCTGGTTGAATTCAGAACCGGATCGCATATTGCATCAGCCCTGCACCGTATTGATCGCGGCTGCGGTCGGTCAATTGGGTGTCGGCGAATTCCAGCTTGACGGCTGCGTCCGGGCTCAGGTCGAAGCGCAGGCCCAGCGCGCTGCGGTGGTAGGAGTAGCCGGACGCCTGCGCGGCGAAATAGTTGTCAGCCTGGTCGAGTGAGGTGTATTCGTAGCGGGCATAGGGCACGCCCCAGGAGGCGCGGTATCCCAGCTGGACGAAGCCCGCATGGCTGTGATGCTTGCCGCTGGTGCCGGACAGGTCCTCGTTGTCGAACAGATAGACTTCGGCAATATTTTCCCACTGATCGGTATCGTAGACGGCGTAGCCGCCGTAGCTGAGCACGCGAGTCATGTTGGCTGGCAGGGCGTTGTCGCCGATGTGCGCGCTGAAGGCGTGTACGCCCAGCGTCAGTCCCTCGGCGGCCCCGGCGTTGAAAAGGTAGCCCAGGCGTCCGCCGACGATCAGCTGGCCGTGCGTGTTGCCGGCGTTGCGCATGTCGAGCACGCCGTCGATGATCTGCTGGCTGTTGCCGACGTAGGCGTCATATTGCACCTTGCCCAGGCCGACGCGGGGAGCTCCGGTCAGCCACAGTCCCACCGTGTGCGCCGGGACAATGCCGCCGCTGTCCTCGAATTGCAAGAATCCCGGGCGCCGCAGCGAATTGTTGACCCAGGCGCCGTGGTGCAGCGCTGTATTGACGTAGCCATAAGGGGAGTGGAACCGGCCCAGCCAGATGGTGGCCTGGTCGGCCAGCTGGTAGCCGATCTGGGCGCGCTCGAGATCAACGCCGACCGAGCCTTCTCCACTGACTTCGGTGTTCATTTCGAACAGTGCCCGGCCGCGATCGCTCAGACGTGGCGTCAGATAGAAATCGAGGTTGCCGACATTGAAACCCTTCAGGTCCGCATTGATCGGGTTGTGCGTGCTGACCCCGACATCGGCGAAGCCGTGCAGCGGCACGCCCGTGTCCTCGCTCCCGCGGCTCGCATTGGCGGTCTCCAGCTGATCCAGCTGCTGGGCGAGGGCTTCGAGCCGCGCTGATTCGGTTGCGCCAGGCGATGCCGCTCCGCTCGGCGCCGGCGATACCGCGGCCGGCACGGACGGGGCCGCGGCGGGCGCCGCTGCGGCCGCC
>DASWFL010000141.1:0-4878 GCA_036394255.1 Steroidobacteraceae bacterium | reverse complement strand
GCCGACCGCTCGCCGGTCACGGCGGCGGACGTGGAGGCCGAGCGCGTGATCCGCGCGGTGCTCAGCGCACAGTTTCCGGACTACGGCTTTTACGGGGAGGAAACGGGCCAGCACGCGATGGAGGCCGGGAATGTCTGGCTCGTCGACCCCATCGATGGCACCAAGTCCTTCGTGCGCGACTGCCCGTTTTTTTCCACGCAGATCGCGTTGCGGCGCGCGGGCCGCCTGGTGCTGGGGGTGTCAAGCGCTCCCGCCTACGGCGAGCTAGCCTGGGCCGAGGAGGGGAGCGGCGCCTTTCTGGATGGCAAGGCCATCCATGTCAGCGCCGTGGGCTCCTTGAGCGATGCGATCCTGTCCACGGGCAACCTCAGGACGCTGGCTGCCGCTCCCGCCGCCTGGTCCCGCTACGGTGCGCTCGTCGGGCAGGTCAACCGGCTGCGCGGCTACGGCGATTTCCTGCACTACCACCTGCTGGCACGCGGATCGCTCGAAGCCGTGATCGAATCGGACGTCAATATCCTGGATATTGCGGCACTGAGCGTGATCGTGCGCGAGGCCGGCGGCGTGTTCACGGACCTGCACGGCCGCGAGGTCGATCTGGGTACCACAACTGTGCTTGCCAGCAACGCGGCGCTGCACGCGCGCTTCCTGGCCGCTATGCGGGAATGAACGCGCGCCGGCCGCCGCCGCGCAGTTCGTGCATCGGCGTGGCGTAGAGCGAGGAGAGTTCAGCCGCGTTCAGCAGCTCAGCGGTCGATCCGAGGCGCCAGCGGCCGTCCCCTTGCAGCAGCAGCACGCGGTCGGCGCAGCGCTCGGCCAGCGCCGGATCGTGGAGGGTGGCGATCACTGCCGCGCCGGCCGCGCAGCATTCGCGGAAAGCCAGCAGCACGTCGACCTGGTGGTGCGGGTCCAGGTGATTGGTGGGCTCATCGAGCAGGAATACCGTCGGCTGCTGCGCCAGCAGGCCCGCCATCGCCGCACGGCGCTGCTCGCCACCCGACAGCGTGCCGAGCGCGCGCTCGGCGCAGTGATCCACGCCCATGCGCATCAGCGCCGCGCTGACGATGCGCAGATCCCCGGCCGATTCGCCACGCAGCCAGCCGATGTGGGGATGGCGGCCGAGGAGGGTCGTTTCAAAAACCGACAGCGGCAGCGAATCTTCCCGGTCCTGCGGCAGCAGGGCCATGCGCCGGGCGATCTCGGTGCGGCCCAGCGTGCCGAGGTCGCGGCCGTCAAGGGCCACCCGTCCGGCGGCCGGTGCCCGCAGGCCCGCGAGCGTGTGCAGCGTCAGGCTCTTGCCACAGCCATTGCGACCGAGCACGGCGATGAACTCACCGGGCTGCAGTTCCAGCGAGAGCGAGGCGACCAGTTCGCGCTCGCCGGCCTTCACGGTGAGCGCGGCAGCGGCCAGCAGCGCCGGCGAAGGGGCGGTCGCCGAGGCCGTCCTCATCGCTGGCCCCAGCCGATCTCGCGCGCCGTCGCCGGGCCGATCAGGGTCTGCGACAGGTCAGCGGGCATGACCTGGAGCTTCGGTCCCAGCGGCACGCGGCCCGCCATGATCTCCGCATCGCGTTGCGGATAGCGGGGATTGCGCAGTGGTTCGGCGAAACCTTCCGGGTATAGCGGCGCGTCGTTGTCCGCGTCGTACTTATCGGTTGCACCGAAGGTATGGAGCAGCTCGTGCGCGATCACGATGTTGTTCTGCGACGTCTGCGTGCGCGTGGCGAACAGGTTGACCACGCCCATCAGACCGCGCCGCAGACCCACCGAATGCGCCAGGACCGCCGCGCGCGCGGGATCGTGGTAAAGGAGGAACAGGGCGATCCTGGGCCGCGCGCGCGCAATCGGCTCGAGCGCGCTCATCCGGTAGTACCGCAGCCGCAGCATCCAGATCGCGCGCGCCAGCGGGCCGGCGTCGGGGGCCGCCAGCGGCGGCGCGGTCGCCGGCGCCGGGTAGAGCCTGATGCTGACCGGCTCCTCGATGCTGACGCCGTAGCGCCTGGCCTCGCGCGCCACGAACTCGGTCACGGGTTGCAGGTCCGCATCACTGAGCGAGGCGATGTAGGCTGACGCGGTTTCGCTGCCGTCGGCGTTGAGCGGGAAGGCGCCGACCCACACGGTATGCTCCCAGCTCGTCGTCCGCCGCTGATCGAGCCAGGCGCCGCCGGCGACGAGTACCAGCAGCACCAACAGGATCGCGATGCGAATCCCGCGCCACATGACTCAAGGCTGCAACCGTGTGGCCGACCAGCCGCCGCCATCGAAGCCGCCGTCCCGTGGCGTCAGGGTTCGGCTCCAGCGTGCCCGATCGTGGATCCGCGCACTGCCTTCCACCCACAGTTCGACGGCCTCGGCCCACAGCTGGTAGCCGCCCCAGTGCGGCGGGCGGGCGATGCGCAGGCCGGGATCCGGTGCCTCTTCATCGCTTACCGTCGCCGGCAAGGCGAATCGCAGCGCCACCTTCGCCACATTCCTGAGCAGCTCACCGCGCGAGGCGATGGGCTCGCTCTGCTGGCTCGCCCAGGCGCCGAGGCGGCTGCGCCAGTTGCGCGTGGCGAAATAGGCATCGCTCTCGATCGCCGGCACCTGCACGACGCGCCCCTCGACACGCAGCTGGCGACGCAGCGCATCCCAGTGCATGACGATGGCCGCTCGCGGATTCGAGTCCAGCTCGCGTCCCTTGCGCGAGCGGTAGTTGGTGTAAAAGCTGAGATACCCCGGCTCCGGTGCGATCTGCTTGCACAGAACCACGCGCGCGGAGGGTTGTCCCGTGGCATCCACGGTGGCCAGCACCATCGCGTTCGGATTGGGTTGCGTGCCCGCCGCGGTGGCCTCGGCGAGCCAATCCGCCCCTACCGCGAGCGGATTCGCCGGGAGCGGCTCGGGCAGGTGTTCGCGGTGCCATTTCATGGCCCGGCATGTTACGCCATGCGCTCTGCGCCGGTTCAGGCCACATTCAGCGAGCGCGCGTTACGCTGGTCCCAGCTCGATTCATCAGGAGTCGCCATGAAACGACACATTGCAGCGCTCGCCCTCGCCCTCGCGCTCGCGGCGCTGGGAGCCGCCAGCCAGGTGCAGGCCCAGGGCTGGAGCGCAGACCGGCATCGCGGGGGCAATGACCGTCATGAGCAGCGTTTCGATCACCGTGCCTGGAACGGGGACCGGCGCAGTGGGGAATCGTGGCGCCGGCCCTGGCACGACCAGGAGCGCTATCCGCGCCGCGATCAGTGGCGGCAAGAATGGCGCGCTCCATGGCATGACGAATGGCGTGACGGGTACCGCCATCGCTACGGGTCAGAGCCGCACCGGTGGCGGGACCAGGGGTGGCGTTGGTGGCCGACCTACCGCTCTTACGGCTATTACTACGATCCGGACTATGACTATGACTACGACGGCGATATTTCGTTGCTGATCAGCCTGCCGCTGCAATACTAGCGACCTCGCAGCGGTTTTCGGGCGGCCCGGATCGGGTAATGCACCCGATCCGGGCACTTGCCGGGGAATAGCTTTGCCTTTACAAAGGATGGCAAGCCACACTCCGGAAGATGCGCATGACGCTCGAAGAACTCCGCCAGCACCTCGATACTCTCGATCAACAGCTGCTTGACCTGATCGGCGAACGCCAGGCCACCAGCCGTGAGATCGCACGCGTGAAGCGCGCCACGGGCCACGCCACGCGCGACTACGCCCGCGAGCGCGACGTGATCCTGGCGGTGCGCGCCGGTGCCGCCGGGCGCGGTGTACCGGCTGACGCCGCCGAAGCGGTGATGCGGGTGCTGATTCGCTCCTCGCTCACCACCCAGGAGCAGGCCAGTGTCGCGGCGCAGGGCGCCGGCAGCGGGCAGCGCGCGCTGGTGATCGGCGGCGCCGGCAAGATCGGCGGCTGGTTTGTGCAGTTCCTGTCTTCGCAGGGCTTCGGTGTCGAAATCGCCGATCCCGCCGGGGGTACGGACGTACGGAGCGATTGGCGCAGCAGCGCGCTCGACCATGATTTCATCGTCGTGGCCACGCCCCTGGGCGCCACTGACCGGATCCTGCGTGAGCTGGCCGAGCGCCGTCCTGCCGGCGTGGTGTTCGACGTGGGCTCGCTGAAATCGCCGCTGCGCGGCGGGCTCCAGGCGCTGCGGGTGGCGGGTGTCAGGGTGAGCTCGCTGCATCCGATGTTCGGGCCGAACACTGAACTGCTGTCGGGCCGCCACGTGATTTTCATCGACCTCGGAGCGGGCGATGCCTTGCAACGCGCGCGTGCCCTGTTCGCGCCGACGATGGTCGAGCAGGTGGTCATGGGCCTGGAAGAGCATGATCGCCTGATCGCCTATGTGCTGGGCCTCTCGCACGCGGTGAACATCGTTTTCTTCACGGCCCTGGCGCGCAGCGGGGAAGCCGCACCACGCCTGCTGCGGATGTCGAGCACCACTTTCGACGCGCAATTCGATATTGCCAGCGAGGTGGCGCAGGAGAGTCCCGAACTGTATTTCGAGATCCAGCGGCTCAATGACTACGGCGCCGAATCGCTCGATGCGCTGGCACAGGCCGTGGATCACCTGCGCAGCGCCGTGCAGCAGGGAGACCAGGCCCGCTTCAGCGCCATGATGCGGCAGGGTTGCGACTACACGCAGGGCAGGCGCCAGCTCACCCAGCAGCGCGCCTGAGGACTGACCCGCTCGCCGGGCCGGGCCGGGCCGGGGCGCGCGGCGTCAGCGCACGGTGCGCCGGCGCAGCAGCACCAGGAAGACGGGCGCGCCGATCAGCGCCGTGATTGCACCCACCGGGAGCTGGCGCGGCGTCGCCACCGTGCGGCTGGCGATATCGGCGAGGCACAGGAGCGATCCGCCGCACAACGCGGCGCCGGGCGCGACCAGCCGGTGATCGGCCGTG
>DASWFL010000140.1:0-6490 GCA_036394255.1 Steroidobacteraceae bacterium | reverse complement strand
CCACGGCATCATGAATCGGCTTTAGCGCGACGAGCATCTGGATCGTGGAGCAATTCGGATTGGCGATGATGCCGCGATTGCGGTATTGCGCGATCGCCGCCGCGTTGACCTCGGGCACGACGAGCGGAATATCGGGCTCATAGCGAAACTGCGAGGTGTTGTCGATGACGACGCAACCGGCGGCCGCCGCCCTGGGCGCGTAGATCTCCGAGACGCCGCCGCCGGCGGAAAAGAAGCCGAGTTGCGCGCGCGAGAAATCGAAGCCCGCCGCGTCGATGACTGGCACCGCACGGCCTGCGAAACTCACCGTCCGGCCCGCCGAGCGCTCGCTGGCGAGCGGCAGCAGTTCGCGCACCGGGAACTTGCGCTCCGCCAGCAGCGTGAGCACCATCTCGCCCACCAGCCCGGTGGCGCCCAGCACCGCGACGTTCCAATTCCTGCTCACCGGCGCCGCTCGATGTCCGGTGCAGTGGGAAGCACGTCGGCGTTTTGCGCCCGGTGGCGCAGGTAGTGATCCATGACGACGATCGCCAGCATCGCCTCGGCGATGGGCGTGGCCCGCAGGCCGACGCAGGGATCATGCCGCCCGGTCGTGATCACTTCCACAGCCTTGCCGTCGCGGTCGATGGTGCGCCCCGGCACCTGGATGCTGGAGGTGGGCTTGAAGGAGACCTGCACGAGCAGGGGTTGGCCGGTGGAAATGCCGCCCAGTATTCCGCCCGCGTTGTTGCCGACGAACCCTGCGGGCGTCAGTTCGTCCCGATGCTCGCTCCCGCGCTGCGCGACCGCGGCCGCACCCGCGCCGATTTCCACCGCCTTGACCGCGTTGATGCCCATCATCGCGTGGGCGATGTCGGCATCGAGCCGGTCGAATACCGGTTCGCCGAGCCCGGGTGGCAACCCCTCCGCGCACACCGTGACCCGCGCGCCGATGGAATCGCCCGCACTGCGCAGCTCCCACAGCAGCTTCTCGAGCTCCGGGATGCGCGCCGGGTCGGGACAGAAAAAGGGATTCTCATAGGCGGCCGCGGGCTGCAGGGCCTCGATCCGGAGCGCCCCGATCTGGCTGACGTAGCCGTAGATACGCACCTGCAGGCGCTCGGCCAGGTACTTGCGCGCGATGGCACCGGCCGCCACGCGCATGACCGTCTCGCGTGCCGAGGAGCGGCCACCACCCCGGTGATCGCGGTGTCCGTATTTGTGCGCGTAGCTGTAGTCGGCGTGCCCGGGGCGGAAGCGATCGGCCAGCTTGTCGTAGTCGCGCGAGCGCGCGTCGGTGTTCTCGATGAGGACTCCGATCGGCGCGCCGGTGGTGCGGCCCTCGAAAACGCCGGACAGGATGCGCACCGCGTCGCCTTCGCGGCGCTGGCTGACGAAATGCGAGGTGCCGGTGCGCCGCCGGTCGACGTCGTGCTGCAGGTCCGACTCGCTCAGCTCCAGTCCCGGCGGGCAGCCATCGACGATGCAGCCCAGCGCAGGCCCGTGGCTCTCGCCAAAGGTCGTCACCGTGAACACCCTGCCAATGGTATTGCCCGACATCAGCCTCGCTGCCCTGTACTCAATTGCTCGCGCGTGAGCAGGAACACCCCGCCGCCACCGCGCGCAAACTCCAGCCAGGTGAATGGCAGGTGCGGAAAGCTCCGCCGGACGCGCCGCTCCGCGTTGCCCACCTCCACGACCAGGAGCCCCGTGGGCCGCAGAAAGCGCGCCGCGTCGCGCAGGATCACGCGCACCGAATCCAGGCCGTCGCTTCCCGCCGCGAGCGCGCCGACCGGTTCGTGGCGGTATTCAGGCGGCAGCACGGCCATTTCTCGCTGTCCGACATAGGGTGGATTGCTGACGATAATATCGTATGACTCGCCGGCCAGGGCGCCGAAATGATCCGACTGCACCGTTCGCACGCGCCCGCCCAGGCGGTGACGCCGGACATTTCGCCGGGCCACCGCGAGCGCGTCAGCCGATATATCCAGGGCATCGACCCGCGCGCGCGGAAAGGCCCTGGCACAGGCGATCGCGATGCAGCCGGAGCCGGTACCCATATCGAGGACACGCCCCACCCGCCCCGCTTCGATCCACGGGGCAAAGCCGCGCTCGATGAGTTCCGCCAGGGGCGAGCGGGGGATGAGCACGCGCTCGTCGATGTACAGCTCCAGGCCGGCGAACCAGCAGCGCTGCGTGAGGTACACGGCCGGCACGCGCTCGCGGATGCGCCGCTCCACCAGCGCCTCGACGGCGGCCTGCTGCCTGGCGCTCACCGTGCGACGCAGTGCGGCCGCGCCAGGACGCAGCGGCAGGCGCAGCGCATGCCAGATGAGCGCGGCGGCATCATCCAGCGCGCGCTCGGTGCCATGCCCGTAGTGCAGGTGCGCGCGTTGCAGGCGGCGCGTGACCCGCTGCACCAGCCGCGCCACCGTGGGCGGCGGCCGGGCCGCGCGCGCGGTATGTGATAATCGCTGCATGAATCCGCGGCGCTCGCTTCCTCTGCTGTTGCTCACGGGATTCGCCGGCGCGCTCGCCGGAATCCTCGCGGCACACATGCTGTCACAAAAGAGCGTCGCGCTGCAGGGTGGCACCTGGCTCCCGCAGCCGCGCGCACTCGCCCCCTTCCGCTTGACCGACCTGCAGGGCCGGTCATTTGAGAACCGCTCGCTCCTCGGCCACGCGAGCCTGCTGTTCTTTGGCTACAGCAGCTGCCCCGACGTCTGCCCCACGACCCTGGCAACGATCCAGACGGTGCTGCGCCGCTCGCCCATCGCGGGGCTCCAGGTGCTGTTCGTGACCATCGATCCGGAACGCGACTCGCCCGCCACGCTCGGCCAGTACTTGCGTGCCTTCGATGCCACGGCCATCGGCCTGTACGGGAGCGCCGGCGCGCTGGCGCCGCTGGAAAAGAGCCTGGGCGCACGCGCTGAGCGCCGGGATGGGCCCGGCGGTGCGGCCCGCTTCGATCACACGGCCACGCTCTATCTGCTCGACGGCCAGGGACGCATGGCCGCCGTGTTCACACCGCCGATCACCGCCAGCGTATTGAGCGCTGACCTGCACGCCCTGGCGCAGGCCTCGATCCTGTGAACGCGGAAGCGAGTATCAGGGAGCGGCTGTTCGTGACACTGCAGCGGCTGCTCCCGCAGCACACGCTCTCGCGCCTGATCGGTGCGATCGCGCGCGCGCGCTGGACGCGCCGGCCGCTGATCGCCCTGTTCATGCGTGCCTATCGCCCCGACCTGCGGGACGCGGCCGAACCGGATCCGCACCGTTATCCCAGCTTCAATGCGTTCTTCACGCGCGCCCTGCGCGCCGGAGCGCGCCCGTCGGCGGACTCGGAGGGCGGGATCCTCAGCCCGGTCGATGGCACGATCAGTGCCTTGGGACGCATCAGCGCCGGGCGCCTCTTGCAGGCCAAGGGTCACGACTATGCCCTCGCGGCGCTGCTCGCCGGCGAAGGCCCGCTGGCCGCGCAGCTGGGCGACGGCTATTTCATGACTATCTACCTCGCACCCTTCAACTATCACCGCATACACATGGCACTGGATGGCCGCCTGCGTGGCGCCCGCTACGTGCCGGGGCGCCTGTTCAGCGTGAATGACACCACGGCGCGCCTGGTCCCCAACCTGTTTGCCCGCAATGAGCGCGTGGTGCTGGAGTTCGACGGCGCCTGCGGGCGCTATGCACTGGTGATGGTCGGCGCCTTGTTCGTCGGCAGCATGAGCACCGTGTGGCACGGGGATATCGCACCGCGCGGTGGCCGCGGCCCGCGCCCACTCCCCTTGCCTGGGCCTGGACAGACCGCCGAGCTCCCCGGCGGCGCCGAACTGGGCCGCTTCAACATGGGATCGACCGTGATACTGCTGCTGCCGGCGGCGGCGGGCGGCTGGCAGACCGGCTTGTCAGCGGGCAGCGCGCTGCGCGTCGGCCAGAGGATCGGCTCCCTGCCCTCCGCGGCATCGGCATGAAGGCCTCGGCCCCGGATTGGCGCCCGCTCGCGACCCGCGAAAGCCTGCGGCGCCGTGCCACGCTGTTCGCCTCGGTGCGCCAATTCTTTGCCAGCCGCGGCGTCCTCGAGGTGGACACCCCGCAGGTGGTGAACTACACCGTCACCGACCCGCAGCTGCACTCGGCGCAGGTCCGCTGGCCGGCCGAGGATGCACGGCCGCGCTTCCTGCACACCTCGCCCGAATACGCGATGAAGCGGCTCCTGGCGGCGGGGAGCGGGGACATCTACCAGCTGTGCCACGTCTTTCGCGGTGAGGAACAGGGGGCGCTGCACAGCAGTGAGTTCATGCTGCTGGAGTGGTACCGCCTCGGCTGGTCATCCGCGGCGCTGATGAGCGAAGTCGATGAGCTGCTGCGCACGCTCCTGGGTGCGGGCGCGGGCGGCGCGACTCGGATTGTGAGCTACGAGCAGGCCTTCCTGGAAGCACTCGCCCTGAACCCGCTCACCGACTCCGACAGTGTGATCGGGGATTGTGCCGTCGCGCAGGGACTGGACGCCAGCCTGGTGCGCCGCTGCAGCCGCGATGAATTGCTCGATCTGCTGATGGGCACGCATATCGGTCCGCGGCTGGGCCAGGATGGCCCGGTGTTCGTACACCGCTATCCGGCCAGCCAGGCAGCCCTCGCGCGCCTGGATCCGGCCGACCCGCGCGTGGCGCTGCGCTTCGAGCTCTACCTGCACGGCATCGAACTGGCGAACGGATTTGAGGAGCTGTCCGATGCGGCCGAACAGCGCGCGCGCTTCATGGAAGACCAGCGCAGCCGGGCGGCGCGCGGTCTGGCCGTGCCCCCGATCGACGAATTCCTGCTCGCGGCGCTGGCCGCAGGCCTGCCTCCGGGCGCCGGCGTGGCCGTCGGCATGGATCGCCTCGTGATGCTGGGCAGCGGAGCCCGCAGTATCCGGGAAGTACTGGCCTTCAGCGGCGAGAACGCGTAGTCGAGCCGGACCCGGCTCCGTCAGCCCTTGGCGCGCGATATGTACTCGCCGGTGCGGGTATCGACGCGGATGATTTCACCCTCGTTCAGAAACAGCGGCACGCGCACCACCGCTCCGGTCTCGAGCTTGGCGGATTTCTGCCCGCCGGTGGCCGTGTCCCCGCGCAGGCCCGGATCGGTCTCGACGATCTTCAGCTCGACGTGCGCCGGCGGCGTCACCACCAGCGGCACGTTGTTCCACAGCGTCACGGTGCAGCTCACGCCGTCCTTGAGCCACACGGCGCCCTCGCCCACCACCGCCCGATCGGCCGAGTACTGCTCGAAATTATCCGGGATCATGAAGTGCCAGAAGGTGCCGTCGTTGTACAGGTACTGCATCTCCGCATCCGTCACGTCCGCCGCCTCGAGCGACTCGCCGGAACGGAAGGTGCGCTCGATGGTGCGGCCATTCTTCAGATTGCGCACCTTGATGCGATTGAAGGCCTGCCCCTTGCCGGGCTTCACGAATTCATTGTCGACGATGGCGTACGGGTCCCCGTCGAGAATGACCTTCATCCCGGAGCGGATCTCGCTGGTGGTATAGCTCGACATGGCTGCGCTCGCCCACTGGCCGCTGCGATCGGGCCGTTCTGAAAGGGCGCGTATGATAACGGCATCACCTTCCGCCTGCCAGGGAAGCTCGGCGGAGGTGGCCCGGGCTGTCGGGGCGCTGCAAACCGCGCTCTGGCGCACGCTGCCTCGGGGTCATAATGCTAGAATTTTCGCCCGGTGGGTGGTCAGCTGCCGGCTGAGGCGCGCAGGAGCAAGTCTTGAACGATTCCGCGGCGGTTCCGGTGCTGGTGCACAGCGTTTCCCGCAATCTGGTGGAAATGCTCAACAGCCTGCTGCGCAATGCCGGCCTCGCCGCGCATTGCACCTGGATACCCGCGGTCCAGGATATCGCCGACGCCCTCGAGCAGCTCAACCCGGAACTGCTGGTCGCCATCGAGCCCAGCGCGAAGGATCTGAAGGACATGGCCACGGTGCGCGACCACTTCGCCTCCAGCGTGCCCCTGATCGTGGTCCGCGAGCAGCTGTCGGCCACCGCCGCGGGCGAGGACATGGCGAACGGCGCGCGCGATACGGTGGCCATCGGTCGCGTGGCACACCTGGCCGGGGTCATCCGCCGCGAGCTGCGGGCCTTCCGCATGGAGCGCACCCTCACCACCACGCTGCGCTCCGCGCAGGACTATCGCCAGAAACTCGAGACCGTGCTGCGCCGCTCGAACGACGCCATCGCGCAGGTGCAGGAAGGGATCGTCGTGCAGGTCAACAATTCCTGGCTGGAACTGTTCGGCTACGCCGACCCCAGCGCCCTGGTGGGCCAGCCCGTCATGGACCTGTTCACGCCTGAGACCCAGGCCCCGCTCAAGGGCGCCCTGGCGGCCTGCCTGCTGGGCCGATGGAGCGATCATCTGCTCAAGGTGGGCGCACTGCTCGGCGACGGTTCGATCGTGCCGCTCGAGCTGGTGCTCGACGCCAGCGAATATGACGGCGAGCCCTGCGTGCAGCTCATCGTACC
>DASWFL010000139.1:0-1554 GCA_036394255.1 Steroidobacteraceae bacterium | reverse complement strand
GCTGCGGGGCCGTGATCCGGACCTGAGCAACCCCCGCTACCCGCGCATTCTTCCCGAATTGCAGGCAGAGGAAGTACTGCGTCTCGGTGAGCGATATCTGGCCGAGACCCGGGTGTACCGCCTCGGCAAACCCGATTCGGTGCCCTTCTTCATCGACAAGATGCCCAATAACTTCCGGCATCTGGGGCTCATTCGCCTGATGTTGCCGAATGCCAGGATCATCGACGCGCGGCGCGAGCCGATCGCCTGCTGCTTCAGCAACCTGAAGCAGCTCTATGCCAAGGGCCAGGAGTTCACTTACAGCATCGACGACATTGCCCGCTACTACCGCACCTACCTGGAGCTGATGAGCCACTGGGATCAAGTGCTGCCGGGCTGGATTCTGCGGGTGCAGCACGAGGACGTCGTCGATGATCTCGAAGGCAACGTGCGGCGCATGCTTGACTTCTGCGGGCTCGAGTTTGAACCGCAGTGCGTCGAGTTTCACAAGACGGCCCGCAGTGTGCGCACCGCCAGCTCGGAGCAGGTCCGCCAGCCCATCTATCGCGAGGGGCTCGATCAATGGAAGAATTTCGAGCCCTGGCTCGATCCGCTCAAGGACGCCCTCGGCGATGCCCTGACCCGTTACCGCGATGCCTAAGGTCAACCTGCTGAATGCGCAGGCGATCGGCGAGCTGGTCGCGCTCGTCAACCAGGACCACTTAAGCGAGGCGGAAGACAACGCGCGCACCCTGCTGGCCACGCATCCCAACGTGGGCATGCTGTGGAAGATTCTGGGCGTGGCACTCGTCCGGCAGGGCAAGGATGCCCTGCAGGCTCTGCGCAAGACCACGGAGCTGATGGCCGATGATGCCGAAGCGCACCGCAATTTCGGTGCGGCCCTGTGCCAGCAGGGACAGTGGGGTCCCGGACTGGAGAGTTTCCGCCGGGCGCTGGCGCTGGCACCGCTCGATGCGGACTGCCTCGTCGAGGCGGCCGACGCCCTGCGCGCGCTGGGGCGCGCAGGCGAGGCCGTGCCTCTCTACCAGCGGGCGCTGCAGCAGGATCCCCAGCTCGTCGAGGCCCAGAATAACCTGGGGAACGCGTACCTGGAACTTGCGCAACCTGCAGACGCCGCGGCCTCTTACCGGCGGGCGCTCCGGTCGAGGCCCGATGAAGCCCAGATACTCTGCAACCTGGGCAATGCCGAACGGCTGAGCGGCGATCTGGAACAGGCCCTGGCGGCCAGCCGGCGGGCGGTGTCGCTCGAGCCCAGCTTAAGTGTCGCGCACAACGGCCTGGGGCTCGTGCTGGCCAGCCTGGGCGAGAATGACGCGGCGGCGGCGAGCTTCCGGCAGGCGCTGACCTTGAATCCCTCCTACGGGGAAGCGCTGATCAATCTGGGCAATGTGCTGCGCGAGACCGGGCAGCGCCGCGAGGCCGTGCCCCTGTTCGAGCAGGCGATCAGGGTCGATCCGGCGCGCGTTGAGGCGCACTGGCACCTCGGGTCCGTGCTGTTTGAGCTGCGGCGGGTCCATGAAGCCGCAGCAAGCTACGCGCGGGCGCTGGCGCTCA
>DASWFL010000138.1:0-3165 GCA_036394255.1 Steroidobacteraceae bacterium | reverse complement strand
CCTGGGTATAGACGCCGTTGAGACGGCGCATGCCCTGCACCAGATTGGGCTCGGGGGTTTCGAGCAGCAGGTGGTAGTGGTTGTCCATCAGGCAGAAGGCGTAAAGGAGCCAGCCTTGCTGGAGGACTTCCTTGGCAAGCAAATCGAGGAAGACGAGACGGTCCTGGTCGTCCTCGAAGATCGGTTCCTGACGGTCGCCGCGGGCGGTAAGGTGGTAGAGCGCCCCGGCGAACTCCAGACGCAATGGACGGGTCATGGCGTGAGGTTACGCCGGATCGACTATAAAGTATAGGCCTGACCCTGGTTTGCTGGTTTGGGTTTGCAAGGCTTTCGAGAGTGTGTTGTGATGAAGCTGGACGACAACCACGACAGGATCACGGGGCGCAGGATGCCGCGGGAAAAGAGGATCGGATGAGGGTGCTGGTGACCGGGGCGGCGGGGTTCATCGGTTTCGGGACGGTGCGGGCGCTGCTGGGACAAGGCCACGAGGTCTTCGGCATCGACAATCTGAACGATTACTACGATCCGGAGCTGAAGCGGCGCCGGCTGCGTGAGCTGGGGCCGCAATGGCAGCCGCATTTCCGGCAGGCGGACATCGCCGATGCGACGGCGCTTCGGGAGGCCTTCGCGCGCTGGCAGCCGACCCAGGTGGTGCATCTCGCTGCGCAGGCCGGCGTGCGCTACTCGCTCGACCATCCGGATGTCTATGTGAGCAGCAATCTGGTGGGCTTTGCCAACATGCTGGAGTGCTGCCGGCAGTTCAAGGTGGCGCACTTCGTGTTCGCCTCCACCAGTTCGGTTTACGGCGCGAGCCGGCGCATCCCGTTTTCCGAGCACTCGGTGGCGGATCATCCGGTTTCGTTCTACGCCGCGACGAAGAAGGCCAACGAGATGATGGCGCACAGCTACGCCTGGCTGTATCGCACCCCGTGCACGGGTTTGCGCTTTTTCACCGTGTACGGTCCCTGGGGCAGGCCGGACATGGCCTTGTTCAAGTTCACCAGGGCGATCCTCGCCGGGCAGCCGATCGAGGTCTACAACAACGGCCAGATGGTGCGCGACTTCACCTACGTGGACGACATCGTGGAGGGCATTGTCCGCACGCTCGCGCAGCCGGCCACGCCAGACGCCAAATGGGATGCGAAGAACCCCGATCCGGCGAGCAGTCCGGCGCCTTATCGCATTTACAATATCGGCAACAGCCAGCCCGTCAACCTGATGCGCTACATCGAGGTGCTGGAGAAAAGCCTGGGCCGGAAGGCGACCATCGAGTTCAAGCCGATGCAACCCGGCGACGTGCAGGAAACCTGGGCGGATACCACCGAACTGCGCAACGCGGTGGGCTACAAGCCGCAGACGACGATCGAAGCGGGGGTGCAGCGGTTCGTCGATTGGTACCGCGAATACTATTAAGGTAATCATGTGAGACCGAATTATTGGATCAGGGGCGGCTGCATCGCGGCCGCTTTTTTAATGGCGGCGGTGGTGTTGTGCGGCGCGCACGAAATCGGCAAAGTGAACCATGTCCCGCACGCGCTCCACAAGGTGGAGCACTTCCTCTATTACGGGATTATGGCGTTCCTGCTGGCGTATGGCGCAGGCCGCCGCTTTGTGTGGGCCGCGTTTGCGGCGGTGCTGCTCGTCGGCGTGCTCGACGAATGGCATCAGTTTTATGTACCGGGACGCAACAGTTCGGCGTACGACTGGTTGACGGATGCGGTGGGGGCGTTTGTGGCGGTGTATGTCTATCGCCGCTGGATCGGCGCTGAGGGGAAAGGAGAAAGGTGAAAGGGGTCCCGCAAGAGGATCCTCGTGACCGGGGTACTGGTCTAAAAGGATGCTCCCAGCCTTCGCAAGGGTATGCGACCATAACCGGCTCCGGTCCAGGTGGCTGACGCCGAAAGCGAATGCAAATCCTTGGATCATGGGAAGGGCGTGGGTAAGATAGGACCATGTTCAACGCATGTTCAAAATCCTGCCGTTACGGCTTATTGGCCGTTACTTTTACCTTTTCACTTTCCCTTTTCACTTTCCTCTCGCAGTCCGCGTTCGCCGCCGACTGCCGCGTGATCGACCCGGAGTTGCAGGACCTGTACGAGGGCGGGTGCAGGAACGGCCTGGCGAACGGGACCGGTTACGCGCGTGGGACGGCGCAGTATCAGGGCGAATTCCGCAAAGGCCTCAAGCATGGCAAAGGCGTGAAAACCTGGGCCTGGGGCGATCGTTACGAAGGCGGTTTCGTGGACGACCGCAAAAGCGGCAAAGGCATGTACATCTGGGGCGCCGGTTCGCCCTGGGCCGGCGAGCGCTATGTGGGCGAGTATGTCGCGGACCAGCGCGAGGGCCGGGGCACTTACTACTGGCCCAGCGGCGATCGCTTCGAGGGGCTCTGGAAGCAGGACCTCCGGTACGGCCAAAGCGCGATGGAAATGCGCCGGCAGGCGGCAGCGGCGGCGCGATCCGGGGCGATCTCGCCGGGCACGCAAGTCTGTTCCTGGGGGCAGACCGGCATCGCCTACAAGGTCTTGCGGGTGGGGACGGTCGAGACGCTGGAAGGCAACGCTTTGCAGGTGCGCCTGGTGCGGCTCGAGGGCGCGGCGCAGGCGATCAGCGGCAGCAACCTGCAGCCTGGCATGCTCCTGAATGCGGCGCCGGGCGACTGGATGCCGTGTTCGTAACAGGCCGTCACGGCCGTCACGTCATCCGGAGCTCCAGAATACACTTGCCATTCAAGGTTTTTCCCCAGCATAATCCCAATCGACACAGGGTTATCAGGCGTTCACGTCATCCAGGGGGATAACAATGAATAAGCTGGCTTTGGGTTTGCTGATCGCGTTCTTCTCGTCGGGCATCTTCGCCGCGGAGGAAGCGGCCGCAGGGGCGGGCAGTGCGGGAGGAACGGGCACGGTGCTCACCACGAACGCATTGTTGGTCACCGCGGGCGTGGTCGCCGCTGGCGCCGCGGCCGCGGGCGCCAAAACACAAACCACCACCAGCCATTGACAGCGCCGAGGCCAGACAAGATGTCTGGCCTTTTGATTTGCGGGGCCGGGCTCGCCACAGGGTGGGAAGTCCGGTCTTTTCATTTTCCGGTGTGACATTCCCATGAATACAAAAACGCTGCGTCTGTTTTCCTGGCTTACTCTGCTGGCCTTTGCGCCGGTC
>DASWFL010000137.1:0-2216 GCA_036394255.1 Steroidobacteraceae bacterium | reverse complement strand
TGGAGCGGCCGCCGTTATCCCTACCTGGACGTTTGCCGCGAGCGCACGATCTACTACTGGTCGGCCGCGGGCTTCCAGCCGGCCGCGCGCTTCACCGACGCCCACATCAAGCTCGTGCCGACATCCTGGGGGGCACCGACCTTCGAGATCGATGGCATCAAGATGCTGCCGACCGCGCGGGTCTCGCCCTACGTCGATGCGGAGTACAAGGTCGGGCTCATCCGGCCGCGCGGCAAGCGGATTCTCGATACCTGCGCCGGGCTGGGCTATTTCGCCGCCTGGTGCCTGCGCGGGCAGGCGGCGCAGCTGCACAGCTACGAGAAGAGCCGCGACGTGCTGTGGCTGCGCAGTCTCAATCCCTGGTCGCCCGACAGCGCGTGGTCAGGCCAGAACATAAGCGCCATGACCCTGGCGCTGGGCGATATCACCGAGCGGATCCTCGAATATCCGCGTGGCTGCTTCGATGCGCTGCTGCATGACCCGCCGCGCTTTGGCATCGCCGGTGAACTCTACTCGCAGCGCTTCTACGACCAGCTCGCGCGCGTCCTGAAGAGCCGCGGCCGCCTGTTTCATTACACCGGTTCGCCGAACCGGCTCACCAGCGGCCGCGATGTGCGCAACGAAGTGGCCACGCGCCTGCGCCGCGCCGGTTTCGCGACCGAGATGCAGGCCGATGGCGTGCTGGCGACCAGCAGCACGCCGCGCTGAGCCGGGCGCGGCGTGCGGGCGTCAGGGATGCTCGGCCTCGGTATGGGTCTTCTCGCGCCGGACCAGGTACCAGCCGCTGGCGATGATGATGGTGGCGCCCAGCAGCGTGTAGCGATCGGGCGAGGTGTGCCAGAGCAGGCGATCGAGCAGCACTCCCCAGCCCAGCGCCGTATATTCGAAGGGTGCGACGGCGGACGCTTCCCCGTGCTGGAAGGCATAGGTGACGCCGAGCTGGCCGAAGAAACCGCTGACCCCGATTGCCCCGATCAGCCAATAGTCCTGGGGCCTGATGGCCTGCCACGCGGGCAGCGCCAGCAGCGCGGACCCGGCGGCGAGCATGGTGATGAGCCAGAACATCAGGCTCTCGGTCGAGTCGGTCCGGCCGGCGATGCGGATCGTGAGTGCCGAGACGGTGTAGCACAGGGCCGAGCCGAGTATCGCCAGGCCCGCCCAGGTGAGCATGCCCTGACCGGTGGGACGCAGGACCACCAGTACGCCGATGAATCCGGCGATGATCGCCAGCCAGCGCGCATGGCCCACGCGCTCGCCCAGCAGCGGGGCGGACAGCGCCGTGATCAGCAACGGGGCGATGAAGAAGATTGAATAGGTCTCGGTCATCGGCAGCTGGCGCAGGCCGACGATGAACAGCCACAGCATGGCGACACTCAGGGCCCCGCGCAGCAGATGCAGCGGCCAGCGGACCCTGAGCAGCGAGGCCTGCCGGCGCCGCAGGGCGACATAGACGTAGACCAGCGGGAGGGAAGCGAGGCTGCGCAACGCCGTGACCTGCATCGCCGGGTAGAAGGGCGACAGCAATTTCATGCCGGCATCCATCAGCGAGAACAGCGCCGCGGCCCCCACGAGCGCGGCGATGCCGGGCAGGTTCTGGTGGCGGGTCACGGCCGCCTATTTCAGCGCGTAAGGGGTGTTGAGCCGGCGCCGCACGGCCTTGCCGCGCAGCCGTGCGTAAGCGGGCAGGCCGGCCTGGTAGGGCGGATAGTCCTCGCCGCCGATCAGCGGCTCGAGATAGCGGCGGCAGGCGGCCGTGATGCCATAGCCGTCCGCCGTAATGAAATGGCGCGGCACGGTCTTCTCGACATTCGCCACCGCCGCGAGCGGCACCGGCACGATTTTCCAGCGATAGGGGCGCGATGAGAGTCGCTTGATCGCCGGCATCACATCGTGCCGGCCCTGCACGGCGTAGGCGACCGCCGCCTTGCCGACCGCGTAAGCCTGCTCGACGTCCACTCGCGCAGCGATATGGCGCGCCGCGCGCTGCAGGTAATCGGCGACCGCCCAGTGGAACTTGTAGCCGAAGGCCTCGCGCACCATGTTGGCCACCACCGGACCGACGCCGCCGAGCTGCGTGTGCCCGAAGGCATCCTGGGTGCCCGCCTCGGCCAGAAACTTGCCGTCGGCATACTTGGCGCCCTCGGAGACGACGATCACGCAGTAACCGTGTTCGGTGACGCACTGCCTGACGCGCGCCAGAAAACCCTCGCGCTCAA
>DASWFL010000136.1:0-1902 GCA_036394255.1 Steroidobacteraceae bacterium | reverse complement strand
CCGATGAGAACGCGAAGCCGTGCCCAGGCTGCGCTGTCGACGCTGCGCGCACAGCCGGGCGTCGACGGCACTCGGGTAGCCGCTATCGGCTATTGCTTCGGAGGCACCGTGGCGCTCGAATTGGCCCGCGGCGGCGCTGATATAAAGGCGGCCATTGGCTTTCATGCCGGCTTAGGCACTGCGCGGCCTCAGGATGCAAAAAATATTCGTGCAAAAATCCTCATTTGCAACGGCGTGCAAGATCCCATCGTACCGCTGGAACAACGTATTGCATTCGAACAGGAAATGGAGGCGGGGGGCGTCGACTGGCAGCTGAACCTCTATGGGGGTGCGGGCCACGCCTTTACGCGGGCTGGCGCCGCGGCGCTGGGTCTCCCCGGTTTTGCATACAGCAAGACCGCCGACGAGCGATCATGGCAGGCGATGCTCAACCTGTTCTCGGAAACCCTGGGGCCGGTGTAGACGCGCAGCGCATCCTTTGGGCTGGCTGAATCGTTGTTGGGGGATCAACCATCCTCAAGGAGCGATTTTATGCAGAACCTCGAGAACCAGCGCGCCATCGTCACCGGCGGCAGCAGCGGCCTCGGCCTGGGCGTGGTCGAGTCCCTGGTGGCGCGCGGGGCCAAGGTCATGGTGGTGGCGCGCGATGCCCAGCGCCTGGCCGAGGTCGAGAACCGGCTCGGCGTGGTCGGCGCCGTCGGTGACGTCGCCGATCGGGCGCTCGCCACTGCGCTGCTGCAGGAGTTTCGGCCCACGGTGCTGGTGTTGAACGCCGGTGCAAAGCCGGCAATGGGGCCGCTGCACGAGCAGAGCTGGGAGGGCTTCAGCGCCCCCTGGAACAGCGACGTCAAAGCCGGCTTCCACTGGATCCAGGAGGCGATCCGCCTGCCGCTGGCGCGCGGCAGCCGCGTGCTGATCAGTTCCAGCGGCGCGGCCATCGGCGGCTCGCCGCTGTCGGGCGGGTATGCCGGCGCGAAGCGTATGCTGTGGATCATGGCCTCTTACGCGAACGGTGTTGCTGCGGAGCAGGACCTGGGCATCCGCTTCCAGGCCTTGGTGCCGCAGCAGATGACGGCCGCCGGCGGGGTGGGCCGCGCCGGCGCCGAGGCGTATGCGCGGCGCAAGGGCGTCACCCCTGAGCAGTTCCTCGCCGGCTTAGGCAAGCCGCTGTCGGCGCACGACTTCGGCGAGCACGTGGCCAGCATCCTCACCGAGCCGCAGTACGAGGAGGCCCCGGCGTTCGGCATCAAGGCCGATCACGGGATCGTGGCACTGGGAACCTGAGCGGCGTGAGCGGACAGGATTCCATGATCGCGGTCCAGCACGAGAGCCGCCGCCGCTTCCTCGAGCTGGTGACGGACCTGCGGCCGGAGCTGCACCGCTACTGCGCACGCATGACCGGCTCGGTGGCCGACGGCGAGGACATCGTGCAGGAGACCCTGGCCCGCGCCTACTATCTGCTGCCCGAGATGGATGAGGTGCCCGCGTTCCGGCCCTGGCTGTTCCGCATCGCCCACAACCGCGCGCTGGACCACCTGCGGCGATATGAGGCGCGCATGGGCGAGCCGCTGGAGGCGGTGCAGGACAGTGCTGCCGACCCTGCGCCCGATCCGGGCGACGCCATCGCGCACCAGCAGGCGGTACAGGCCGCGGTGTCGCGCTTCGTCGAGCTGGCGCCGGCGCAGCGCAGCTGCGTGATCCTCAAGGACGTGCTCGGCCAATCGCTGGAAGAGATCGGCGGCCTGCTGGAGCTGAGCCTGCCGGCGGTGAAGGCGGCCCTGCGCCGCGTCGAGCGGCTCGCTCATGCGCGCCTCGTAGCGACGCAGGTGGTCGAGCGCGCGGTTGTGTGCGATGCGGAACAGCCAGGGCCTAAACGCCGGCACCTGCTCCATCTCCGGCAGC
>DASWFL010000135.1:0-3780 GCA_036394255.1 Steroidobacteraceae bacterium | reverse complement strand
TCTCTACTCCTCCAAGCGTAAGAGAAGCTCCTGGCTGTATCTGTCCTCAATTGGACACTTGGGAAATGGAAATTCAGACCCGCACTGGAAGTGTCTGCGGAAAAATGTGCGAACAACCGTAGCAGAGGGCGGCTTCAGCCGCCCGATGGACGCGATAAGTCTCCAGGCTTCAGCCGGCTGAAGCCGCCCTCTGCTACGGTTGTCCCGCGATTTTTCCGCAAGCTCTGAAGTCTTGCCCTGTTACTCGCGGGGTCTGAGGCTCCGGAAGGCATCCCTCACCGATAGGCAGCCGCCTGAATCCCATACAACTCCGAATACTGCCCCTTCCGAGCCATCAGCTCATCATGGGTGCCGACTTCCACCAGCCGCGCCCCGTCGAGCACGACGATGAGATCGGCCATACGGACCGTCGAGAAGCGGTGCGAGACCAGGACCGTAATGCGGCCATTGCCGCCGGGCCCGCGCATCGCCGCGGCATAACGTTCGAACAGCGCGTGCTCGGTTTCGGCATCCAGCGCAGCCGTGGGTTCATCGAGGACCAGCAGCAGCGGCTGGTCGCGCATGAAGCCCCGCGCCAGCGCGAGCTTCTGCCACTGGCCGAACGACAGTTCGGCCCCGCCCGGCCATGTCGCGCCCAGTTGCGTATCAAGACCCAATGGCAGATGGGCAACAACATCGCCGGCTCCGGCGCGCTCGACAGCGGCCAGCACGGCGGGCTCGTCGTCCATCCGCGGAACGTCGCCCAGCCCGACGGTGTGCCCGGCGCGGAATTCAAAGCGGAAAAAATCCTGAAACGCGCCCGCCAGACGCGCCCGCCACTCATCGGCCCGCACCCGGGCCAGAGGCGTGTCATCCAGCAGAATCGAACCGGAGGAGGGCTCGTACATTTTCGCGATCAGCTTGACCAGCGTCGTCTTGCCCGCGCCGTTCTCGCCGACGATGGCCACCACCGAGCCGGCGGGCAGAGTGACCGACACATCGTCCAGCACCACGCGGGAAGTGCCGGGATAGGCGAAGGACACGCGCTCAAGCCGAATGCCGCGAAGCAATACGCCAGGAACCGGCAGATCGCCCAGGGAGGAGATCGATGCGGCATAGTTCTCAAGCCATGCGAGACGCCGTGACCCATCCATCCAGAATCCGCGCAGGAATCCGATCTCGCCGACCGTGGCGCCGATATAACCGGAAAGGCGCGCGCCCGCGGCCAGCACCAGCAGCACCTGGCTGGCAGGCGCATGAATGCCGGACGACACGAACACAATCGCACCGACATAGGCGAGTCCGAAAACGGCCCACGCCAGCGCATGCCACATGGCCGAGCCTCGGCGCGCCGCCGCCAGCGGCCCGTGCCAGCGCTCCCACGCCGAGCGACGTTCCGCGATGAGGCGGTTTCCGATGCCGGTGACCCGCACTTCCTTGCCCGGAGGCGCGGTGGTCGCGATGGTGAACAGATGGCGCGCCAGACGGCCGGCCTGCGATCCGCGCTCGCTGGTTGCCCTCTCCACTTCGGGCCGCCATGACGATGTCAGAATAGTGGGCACCGCGAAGGCCGCGAGCAGAAACAGCGCCGGATGAATCGATATCAGCAGCGCCATGGTCACGCCCAGCCGCAGAATCCAGCCCAGGGTGGAAAACACCGACATGTACATGTGGTCGAGCACGAACACCTGATTGCGGAGCATCGACAGCCGGTCGAGATAATCGGGACGCTCGTGATGGGCGATGGTAACAACCGATGCCTGGAGCTGCGCGATGTGCGATTCCAGCGCAATCGTGACCTTGTCGCGGAAGCGGCGCTGCACGCGCGTGCTGACCGTGCGCAGAAACCACGTCGCCGCCGTGGAGACTCCGAGGCCGATTGCCGCGCCCCGCATCAGACCGGGCCGGTGCTCAAGGACTCCCTGACCCAGCAGCATCAGCCACAATGCGAGCAGCGCATCGGGCAGCGCAGCCAGCTGTGACAGCCCGAACGCGGCCAGCATGAGACGCGGCTCATGCCGATATCCGAGCTTGCACAGCCGCCACATCGACGACAACGCCGGAGGCAGCGGATCGATGACCCCCACGCTCTCCCGCTCAGGAGAGGACGTCATAGGTTGCGCCCTCCTCTTCCGGGATGTTGAAGCGCTGCGCCTGCATGTCGAACATGGTCCGGTAACGCCCGCCCTGCGCCATCAGTTCGTCATGCGTGCCCAGCTCGATGACCCGGCCGTGTTCGAGCACGCAAATGCGATCGGCGTGACGGACCGTGGAGAATCGATGCGAGATCAGAATGGTCGTGCAGTGCCGCGTGGCGGCGAGCAGGCGGTCGAATATCTCCGCTTCCCCGCGCACGTCGAGCTGCGCGGTGGGCTCATCGAGCAGCACTACGCCCGCGCCCATGGTCACGGCCGCCAGCGCGCGGGCCAGCGCAATGCGCTGCCACTGGCCGCCCGACAGGTCGGTGCCGCCGTCGTATCCGCGGGCCAGCACGGTATCGAGCGCGGCCAGGCTGGTCGCGCCCGCTGAAGCCAGCGCGGCCGACACAACATCATCCGGCGCGCCCGCCGGCGCCACGTTGTCGCGCAGCGAGAGTTCAAGACGGATAAAGTCCTGGAATACGGCCGCAACGCGAGAGCGCCAGGAAGCAAGATCGAACTCGCGCAGATTGACACCGTCAATCTCAATCGCGCCGGACCGGGGATCGTACAATCGGCACAGCAGTTTTGCCAACGTCGTCTTTCCGGCGCCGTTCTGCCCGACAATGGCGAGCGATGAGCCGGCGGGAATGGTCAGATCGAAATGATCGAGCACGGGCGCGCCGGCTGAATATCCGAAGGTCACGTCGCGCAGGCGAATCTCACGCGCGGGCATGGCGGCCGCCGGGCGATCGCCGGAAGGCAGGCTTCCGGCGGCCCGCATCGCCGGCTCGAGCCGCAGCACGGCGGCGACCGGCGCGGCCGCTCCGTCGAGCGCCCAGCTGAATCCCCCAAACGCGATCATCGACACGCCCACGGCGCTCTGCACGTAGACTACGGCTTCGCCCAGGCTCAGACGGTCTTGTGCGGCGGCGCTCGCCAGAGTCCAAAACACCAGGACGTTCGCGGAAATAACGAGGAGCACGCTCCATATCAGAGGACGCTCGCGCAGGCGCGTGGCGGCATATTGCAGCTCATGGAGGCGCGTGCGCCTGGCGATGAAACGATCGATGGTCCAGCCGGCGAGACCGAACAGCCGCAGTTCTTTACTCGCGGGCGGGTCAACCGCCAGGCGGTAGGCATACTCGGCGTCCCGTTGCGCGTTGCGCACCACTTCGGTGTTGCGGTCAAACCAGACCGCGCTCTCCCGCAGCAGCCAGTGCGTGGCCAGCCACGCGCCCACCAGAACGACAGGAGCCCACCACGCATATCGCACCAGTATCACGGCGCAGGAGAGGCCGCCAATCATCTCCGTCATTCCGGTGGCGATGAAATCCATGGAGATGGCCAGCGGCGGCCCGGTCATGCCCAGATCGAAATCGCGCGCCACGGTGAGATCTCCGGTAAGCGCCGGGTCTTCAAGATGTCCCATGCCCGGCGGCCTCACACAGGCCTCGGTGAGCCGGTCGTAAAGCCAGGCGGCGGTGCGGTCGCCAAGGTTGGAGCTGACCGACTGATGAATCGGGCTGAGCACCTGAAGCAGCACAAAGATTGCGCCCGCAAAGGCCAGAGGACCGGCAAGAGCATGGCCGCCCTGCACCGCGCCCACCAGCACGCCCATCGCAATCGCGAAAGCCGCCGGCAGGGTGCCTCGCAAAAGCAG
>DASWFL010000134.1:0-2572 GCA_036394255.1 Steroidobacteraceae bacterium | reverse complement strand
CGCAACAAGCGCAGCGCCTCGCAGGAGGCCGGGATCGAGTCCTTCGCGCACGACCTGCCGGTGAGCACCCGCGAAGGGCAGATTCTCGCCCTCATCAACGCGCTCAATCACGATGAGCGCGTCGACGGCATCCTGGTGCAGCTGCCTCTGCCTGCGGGGGTTGATAGCAACCGGGTGATGGATGCCGTCGATCCCGTCAAGGACGTCGACGGCTTCCATCCGGTGAACACGGGGTTGCTGGCGCAGAAGAGACCCAGGCTCCGTCCGTGCACGCCGTACGGTGTGATCCGGCTCGCGCAGGAGTACGGCCTGGCGCTGCCGGGCCTGCGTGCGACCGTGGTGGGCGCTTCCAACATCGTCGGCCGGCCCATGGCGCTGGAGCTGCTGCTGGCGCGTGCCACCGTGACCGTGTGCCATACGGGAACCCGCGACCTCAGGGCCGAAGTCGAGCGTGCCGAGCTGCTGGTGGCCGCGGTCGGCAAGGCCGGCTTCATCCCCGGGGACTGGATCCGTCCGGGGGCCGCGGTATTTGACGTGGGAATCAACCGCAGCGCTTCCGGCAAACTCGTCGGTGATGTCGAGTTCGAGCGTGCGGCCGAGCGTGCCGGCTGGATCACTCCGGTGCCCGGCGGTCTGGGTCCGATGACCATCGCGATGCTGCTCTCCAACGCGGTCGATGCCGCCTGCCTGAGGGCCGGCACGCCGCTGTGACTGCACGCCTGCCGCGCGGCGGGCTCGTCATGTTGGCGTGTTCGGTTGTCGTCTATCGCCGACGCCGCGCACGATCATCAGTCATCGTTGGTGCAATCGGCGGCCGCGACCGTTACATCTCGTGCATTGACCCTCAGGTGAGTTGCACCAGCAGCTGCGCGGCGTCTTTCCAGCGCAGTCAGTCTTAGGCTGTACCGCGGGCACGGGCGCGGCAACAGATCACGCCGGCGCGCTGCGCCGAAGCAACATCTAACCCTTGACTGCGCTGGCTGCGCCATTTCCAACATGTTACGATTGAACTTCGGCGCGCGCTTGGCCAGTGATCCGTGTATCATGACCAGCCCGGCCCTCCGTTGGGTGATTGTGGAGTAGGAACGATGGCACGACGTCCACCGAACGATGGCGCATCCTGGAGCGCCCGTGAGCTGAAGACTCTGAAGGCACTCGCGAAGGCGGGAACCCCAACCGGACAGGTCGCCAAGAAGCTCGGGCGCACGGCGGCCGCGGTTCAGCAGAAGGCCATGCGCGCGGGCATCTCCTTCAGAGCGGCGAAGCGCTCCGGAGCCCGGAGAAAGAAATAGGGCGCGGGTTTTGGTTTTTCGGGCCCGGGCGCCGGACGCGGCGGCGGTGGGCCCGGGCGATGGGTTCGCAGCCGATCCCGAAGATGCCGGCCTGTAAGGGCGGGCCCTGACTCCCTGACAATACCGGCTCCCCGGCGATCGGCGTCGGCCAGCAACGAAGGGGGCAGCATGTTCAGGCTCATCCGGCTCACGTGGGTTCCCGTGGCGCTCATGCTCGGGGCCTGCGATGTGCAGGTGCACGATCAGACGCCGGCCGAATATCCGGCCAACCACGACATCGGGATGTACGACATCAAGGCGACCGTGACGCGCGATGCGCTGGTGACGCCGGGGTCGGTATTCCTGTTTGCCCTCGGGGAGAATCATCAGAGGATTTCACTCAGCCAGGAAGGCTCCGAGTGGCGCGGGTTATATTCGGTGCGCTGTCAGAGCAGCTTCCCGCTGCAAATCCTGGCCGAGTGGAAGCTGACGGGACTGGCGGTGCGCCACAAGCTGGTGCCGCCGCAACCCCGGCAGATCAAGCTGGTCGAGCCATCGCTCACCTACTCGGCGAGTTTCGACTCCGCGGGCAAGCCGCCCAAAGGCGGCTGGGTGGGGAGCGTACAGTATCGCTTCGTGACGGTGCCGAGCGCGCAGATCACCGCGGCACGTATCGAGCCCTCGAGCGAAGCTGCGGCGGACCTCAAGGCGGCCAAGGCCATCTCGGTACTGACGCCGCTGCCGGTCGTGGCGGGCTGTGGCGACCTGGCCGAGATCCGTCTCGCGGCGAGCGATGCGCACGCGCACGGCACGCTGGTGATCGAAACCGATCACCCGGCCGTGCCTCACTGGCAGACGAGGGTCGAGTTCTCGCCGAAATGAGCGGCGCGACCCGAGACCTGCGGGCACTGGGGGCTGCGGCCGCGGTTGCGCTCATGGCGTGCACGGCGGCGGCCGCGGGCGCCGCGGGCGCGGTGGCCGCGGCAGAGGCGCCGCTGAAGATCGGCATCATCGGTGCGGGACACATCGGCGGGACGCTCGCCTCACTGTGGGTGAAGGCGGGCCATGAGGTGCTGGTCTCCTCGCGGCACCCCGAGCAGCTCCAGGGGCTGGTGCGCTCGCTCGGACCCAGGGCGCGGGCGGGCACGCCGCGCGAGGCGGCGCTGTTCGGCAATGTCGCGCTGATCTCGGTGCCCTATGCGGCGCTGCCGCAGATCGGGCGTGACCTCAGGACCGAGCTCAGCGGAAAGATCGTGCTCGAGACCGGCAATCCCTATCCGCAACGCGATGGCGACATGGCG
>DASWFL010000133.1:0-7983 GCA_036394255.1 Steroidobacteraceae bacterium | reverse complement strand
CATCAGCACCTGGGAGACTAGCATCAGGCTCGCCTCGAAGGTTTCCGGAACCACTTCGGTGACGCCGGCCGCCATCAGTTCGGCCAGGCCGGCGTCATCCTGGGTGCGCACCAGTAACGGCACGTCGGCGCGCAGGCGGCGCACGGCGCGCGCAATGCCGACGGAGACCGCGGGACTCGCGAAGGTAATGATGACCGCGCTGGCGGTATCGAGTCCCACCTGCCGCAGCAGCTCCTCGTCGGCGCTGTCGCCGAACACCACGTTATCGCCGGCCTGGCGCGCCAGCCGGATCCGCGCCGGGTCCAGGTCGACGGCCAGGTATTCAAAGCCCAGCGATTCGAGCACCCGGGCGATGTTCTGGCCCACCCGGCCAAAGCCGCACAGCACGACGTGCTCACGGCGCGCCAGCGCGTCCGCCGCGGCGTTCTCGCGCTCCAGGGCGCTGCCCGGCGGGCCCTTCTCGCCCAGCACCAGGCGGGAAATTCGCCGGTTGTAGCGAATCAGCAGCGGGCTGAGCACCATGCTCAGTACCATCGCCGCCAGCAGCGGTTGACTGAGGCGCCCGTCCAGCAGTCCCGAGGGCACCAGGATCGTCAGCAACGCCACCCCGAACTCCCCGCCGCCCGCGAGCACGAGGCTGGCACGCAGGGCCTTGAAGATGCTGCCCACGTACAGGCGGGTCACCAGCGTGACGAGCAGGCTCTTGGCGAGCACCAGCAGCGCCACCAGCGCCGTGACCAGCAGGAATTGCCCATACAGGAGCCGCGGGTCGAGCAGCATGCCCACCGAGATGAAGAACAGTCCCAGCAGCAGCTCGCGAAACGGCCGCACTGCCGACTCGACCTGGTGCCGGTATTCGGACTCGGCGAGCATCATGCCGGCGAGGAACGCGCCCAGTGCCATCGACAGGCCGACCTGCTGCGTGATCCAGGCGCAGCTGAGCACCACGAGCAGCACCGTCAGGGTGAACAGCTCACGCAGCCGGCTGTGGGCGATCTCGTAGAACAGGGGCCGCAGCAGCCAGCGGCCGATCGCCAGCACGACGACCAGCGCCAGCAGCCCCTCGACGGCGAGCCGCACCATGCTGGCACCGCTGAAGGCGCCGCCGCCCGTGGCCATCGCCGTGGCCAGCGCCAGCAGGGGCACGACGGCCAGATCCTGGAACAGCAGCACCGCGAAGGCCAACCGGCCGTGCGTACGGTTGAGTTCCGCCTGCTCGGTGAGCTGCTGCAGAACGATCGCGGTCGAACTCATCGCCACCGCGCCACCGGCCACCAGTGCCGGTGCCCAGGCCACGTGCAGCAGGTGCAGTACGGCTGCCCCCGCCAGCCCGACCACCAGCAACTGGCCCAGGCCGAGCCCGAAGACCTCGCGGCGCATGGCCAGCATGCGCGGCCAGGAAAAATCCAGTCCCAGCGTAAACAGGAGAAACACGACGCCGATCTCGGCGAGCGCCCGCGTGGCCGGGCCTGCGGGCAACAGGCCAAAAGCCAGCGGCCCGAGCAGCAGGCCGACGACCAGGTAACCGAGTATCGGCGGCAGGCCCAGGCGGCGCGCCACGGCGACCACCAGCACGGAGGCACACAGCAGTACCAGGACCTGGGTCAGCAGATGCGCGGACATCGCGCAAACTTAAGCGGCGCTGCGCTGCTTGTCCAACCGGCCAGCCAGCCTCTGCCCTCGGCGGCCCGGCGCCGCTAGCGCGGCGCCATCGTTACGGTCGCGTCGTGTTGATCGAAGCCCTGGATGGCGCGATGGTAGGCACTGACGATCAGGCGCTCGGCCGCCTTGTCGGCCCGCGGTGCGAGCAGCATGCGCAGCAGCACGTCCGGCCCGGGCCGCCCCGGTTCATCGACCAGGACCTGCTCGATGTAGCGCGCCAGGCGCGCATTCATTTCATTGACGAAGCGCAACCGCGCCCCGTCCTGCACATGCTCGGCAGCGCTCCCGTAAGTCGCGCGTGCCTCGATGCTCAGCTCATGCACCAGCAGTGCCAGCAGCCGCGCCTGCCCCACCGGGTCAAGTTCGGTGAAGAACAGAATCTCCGACTGCAGGTTCATGGCGGACTCAGTTGGGGAAGAATTCGATGGTCTTGCGGGCCGTAATGGTCTCGACGTCGCGGGCCTCGAAGTGGAACAGCTTCACCCGTGCGACGATCTTGCGCTCCAGTTCATCGTCGCTCAGTTCGCTGCTGAGCAGGTGGCAATCGGTCACCTCCCCGGCCGGTGAAATCGTCAGCTGCAGCACCAGCTTGCCCTGCAGGTCGGCGCGCTCGCGCAGCGCACGGCTGTAGAGGGCGTAAATGGCCCCCTTGTTGCGATCGAACACCAGTTCGATCTCCTCCTGGCTGCGTGCCGCCTTGCCGCCGCTCCCATTGCGGGTGACGCGATTCTGCGCCGCATTGGCAGCGATGCGGGAATTGACCGCGGCCGCATTGTGATCGGAGAGCGCGCCGGCGCCTGAACCGAAGCCGCGGCTGGCATTCGCGGTGACGATACCCGCCGAGCCGGTACCGACCTTGGAGGCGATCAGCGAGCGCTCCGAGCGCGCGTCCTGGCTGACCGCAGCAGTGAGCTGCCGATTCTGCAGCGCCGTGGTATCGAGCTGGTCACGCAGATCGGCGAGTTCGTCCTTGATGGCGCGCATGGCCGCGGATTCCGCCATCTTCTTGCGCGTGTCGACCGGCTTGGGCGTCACGATGGGTTTCGGCACGAGCTTGGGCTTTTCCGGCTTGGGCTGTTCCACCGGTTTCGGCGGCGGGGGCTTGGGCAGCTGCTGCTCCATGAGACGCGCGAGCCGCGGCGGCACGGCTTCCTCCGCGCTGACGGCACGCTTCGGCAGGTGAATGAAAGGCAGCAACAGGCCGAAGAACAGCACCGCGCTCAGGCCGATGAGCAGGAAACGCCGATAGCGCTGCTGCTCCTCGGGATCGGTGTCCCAGGGCAACTCGAATGTGCGGTAGTACTGTGTCAGCTGCACCGGATGGCTCTCTCTACAATTTCTTCCGCAACTGATCCAGGTTCACCGCTTTTTCCCTCTGCATCAGCGCGAAGGACAGGCGGCCATAGTCCGCGTCCGTACAGGTGGTCATCACCTTCTTCAGCAATTCGTAGGGCGTGCTCTTATCCGCCATCACGGTGATTTCACGCGCAGCGATGGTCTTCTCGGTCATCACCTGACCGATCAGAGACGGGCGCTTGAGGGCCACTCGGAGCGGCGCGATGATATTGCCCGGCGTGTTGCGCACCTCCGCGAGACTGGCGATACGCTCGCCCTGCACGAACAGATCGTCCCGCGTGAGCATCACGACCACGGTTTCGCGCGGCCGCTGCTCGGAGATCGATTGCGGAATGTCGATGCCCTTGCTGTTCTGCACGAGTTCGACCTCGGTCGAATAAACCAGCAGGAAGGACACCATGACGCTCAGGATGTCGATCATCGGGATCAGGTTCAGCTCGGCGTCTGCCTTGTTGCGCACCTGGTGCTGGAGCATGCGCCGGGCGCGATTCGACATGCTCATGGCCTGGCTCCTGCGTTGCCGACCGGCACGGGCGCATCGCCGATCGACACTTCCGGGAACAGCTCGGCCTGCACGCTCGTGAGCCCGGCGTTGACCTCGACCACCCGCGTCCGGTCCATCACCTGCACCAGCGTGTCGTAGGGAGTCTGCGGTTCGAGCAGGATGGTCGCTTCGGTCTTGTCCGGGTAACGCGATTTCACGAACTTCAGGTACTCGGTCAGGCCGTCGAGGTCGTACCCCTTGGGCGTATTCGGCAGGGTACGCAGCGGCCCGGTGGCGCGGTCGGCGACCTGCAGCAGATTGTCGCGAACGATGATCTCCAGGTTCAGGCCCGGGGGCAGTTCCGGGAAATTGGCGTTGTTCGACGGCAGTTTCAGGTCGAGCACCACGGTGCGCGAGAATATTGCCGTCATGAGCAGGAAGGTCACCAGCACGGTGAAAATGTCGATCATCGAAACCAGTGTCAGTTCCGACGGCCGGCGCTGCCGGCGCATCAGTTTTCTCAGGGCTTGGGAGCGACGCATGCGCGTACTCGCTTGAGGTTGCCGGGACGCTTCAGGCCGCCGCCTTGCTGCGCTCGGTCACGGCATTGAGGAATTTCACCGAGGCCATTTCCAGGCTGTCGACGAGTTCAGTGGTCTTGGTCTGCAGCACCGCGTGAATCACCAGCAGCGGCACGGCCGTCATCAGGCCGAAGGCCGTGCAGTTCATCGCCACCGAGATGCTGGCCGACAGCAGGTTGGCCTTGTCCGCCGGATTGACCGTGGCCACGGCCGCGAAGGCGTTGATCAGGCCCACCACGGTACCGAGCAGGCCCAGCAGGGTGGCCAGGTTCGCGAAGGTCGCCAGGTAGTGGGTGCGCTTCTCCAGCCTTGGCACCACGTCCATCAGGCTCTCCTCCATGGCTTTTTCGACGTCGTCGCGTCTGCTGGTCGAGCTGATGCGCGCCAGGCCATAGCTGAGAATCTGGCCGATCACCGCGTTGGACTTCGAGGTGACCTGCACGGCGCCCCTGAAGTTGCCCTGCGCAAGGAGCGGTGCAATCTCGTTCCACAGCCAGCGATTGCGTACTGAGGTTTGCGTGAGCACGATGTAGCGCTCGATTGCGATGGCTGCGCCAATGACCAGCACCACCGCAATGGGGTACATCATCGCGCCGCCGCCCTGGAAAAAACGAACAATCATGCTGAAGAGTTCCATCATCAGACTCCCATGCCTGAATCAATCCATGAAATTAATGACTTAGGTGCCGTCATTGCCGAGACCTACTTCTCATCCCCGGCGGGCAGTGTAGGGGCTGCGCCGTCCGCTGGTGCGGACGCCGGTGCCGCCGGCACCGGTGGGGGCACGGCAGCATCGGGCCGCAGCGCCGTAAAATAACGATTCTGCCGGCGAAATACGTCGCGATCCACCGGCGCCAGTATTTCGTCGAGCAGGCTCTTGGGTGGCCGGCCGGCGAAGTCGCCCAGGTCCGGCTTTTTCCAAGGTACGACGTACATTACGTTCGGCAGCTCACGGTTGCCCGTGATCTGCGTCGCATCAAGGTCGATCTGATCGTGCGGCCGCGCCGCGCCCGCACCAGGGCGGGTGGCGGCAGCCGGTCGCGAAGCGACAGCTTTCCCCGGCGCGCCCGGCGCGGCCGGAGCGGCCGTAACGGGTGCCGCCGCGGGCCCGGCCGGCACCGAGGAGGTGCGCACCGCCGGTTCGAGATCCTCGGCACGACAGAGGAGGCCGGCGCCCAGCAGCAGGATGGTCAGCAGGTGTTTCATTTGGTGTCTCCATTGGCCGCGGGCGCGGGCGCACCCGCAGGCGCGGGCGCAGGCCCTGTCGCGGGCTGGGCCCCACTCGGGGGTGCGGGAGCCTTGACTCCGGTCCGGTGGCGCAGCTCGGCGATCCAGCCGCTCACCGGCTTGTCCTCGCCACTGAGGTGCTGGTACTGCTCCATTTCGGCGAGCGCCGCGGTCGGATCATCCAGGTACAGATCCAGCAGCACGCCCAGATTGCGGTGCGCCGGCGCGTAGCTGGCATCGTGGGCAATGGCCTGCTGGTAGGCCAGGCGCGCGTCCGGAAACTTTCCCTGCGCGCGCCGCACCAGGCCCAGCTCGCTCCAGGCCACGGCGCTGTTCGGGTCCCGCGTGGTACCGCGCTCCAGGGCGGCGGCCGCGGCATCGAGATTGCCTGCGCCCTGCTCGACGATCCCCAGGTTGATCGAGGGCTCGGGCATGGCGGGGTACTGCAATTCGAGCTGCTGGAACTCCAGCTCCGCGTCGGTGACCCGCCCGCCCAGTGCGGCGGCGACGCCACGCGTGAATTCAACCACCGCACGCGGCTCCGGGACGGCTCCGGCGGGCGCCGCCAGCGTGCGCAGCAGGTCGCTCCAGAGCTCGGTCTTGGCGTAGCGCGCCGGACTGAGCTCCGCCAGGGCCCGGAAACTTGCGCGCACCGAGTCGTCATAAACGCCGCTGACGGCGCGCTTGGCGTTCACCGCGTGAATGGCAATCGCCTGTTCCTCGAAGGGGAACGCCTGCTCCTCGAGCAGGGAATCAAACTGCTCGCGCTCCTCGGCGCTCAGTTTCTTCGGCCGCTCGGAGGCCAGCAGGTCCTTGCCCAGCGTGCGATACAGTTCCGCCATCTCGAAGGTCGCGGCGGTCGTCGTCGCGGCGATATCGTAGGCCAGGACCGCCTTGTAGCCGGCCAGTGCCGTCTCCATCGCCTGCTTCTTGGCGGCCAGCGATTTCTTCAGCGGCGCGCTCAGGCGCACCGCCCTAAACGCATCGCGGGCGGGCTGCGCCAGCGCCAGGCGCGCCCCGGCCGCCAGATAGCGGGTGCGATCGGTGCGACTGGCCCCGGCGGCGCCGTCCGCCTTGATGATCTCGCCGCGCCAATAGCCCAGGCGCGACAGGTCGCCGGATTTTTCTGCCAGGCCGGCCAGGCGCGCGCGCGCTTCGATGGCATCGCCCACCGGCACCGGAAAGCGCTGCACGAACTGCTCGAGCATCGCGGTGGTGCGCGCCGGGTTGCCCGCCTTGTCGTACAGATCGGCGGCACGCAGGGTCGCCTCGCGCGCCACGGCCGGATCCTCGGCAGGTCCGGCGGCGATGCGTTCGAACTCGGCGGCGGCCATGGAGCCGCGCCCGGCCTCGACATAGGCCACCGCTAGTTTACGGGTGATGTCGGCGCCGAATTCGCTCTTCGGGTAATCACGCCGGTAGGCTTCCAGCACGGCGATCGCCTGATCCCACTGCTTGACGTTGATCAGCGAGGCCGCCGCATCGTACTGGGCGGTCGGCACCACCTTCGAGCCAGGCGCCACCGTCGCGACACGCAGGAAATCCGCCGCGGCGCCTGCTTCATCGCCCGCCTTGCGCTTCGCCTCGCCCTGGCGATAGACGGCGCCGGCCAGCCGTTCGCTCAGGTCAGCCCGCTCGGGCGCACCGGCCTCCGTCACGAGCAGCGCGTGCTGGAAGGCCGGCTCCGCGGCCGCATACGCGGCCTGGTCGAAATTCGCCTGGCCGACGATCGTCCAGCCAATGCGCTGCATGGCGGCGTCGACCTGCGGCTTGCGGGCCAACAGCGCTTCGGCGAGCGTGATCGCCCGGGGCAGGTCGTGCGCCGCGAACACATCCTGCGCGGCGCGGGTGAGCACGCCGGCGCTCTCCGGATGCTCGGGAAAGGCCTGCGCGAAATGCACGCCTGATTCGGTCAGGCGCGAGCGCACCTCGGTGCGCGCGCCGGCAGGGAGGGCGTCTTCCTGCTTCTGCAGGGCCACCAGCGCCGCGTACCCGGCGGCCGCGGAGCGTGCCCCAGGCGGATAAATGTAGGCCGTGCGCTCGTATTCGGTGGCCGCATCCAGGTACTGGCGGCTCTCGAACAGCGCCTCCGCCAGCAGGTAATTGGTCTCGGCGGAATCCGCGTCGTCCGGAAAATTGGCGAGTGAGTCGCGGTACCAGTGCGCCGCGACGCTGTAATCCTCCAGGCGCTTGGATTTCTGCGCGAGTGCGTGGTAGTACTGCGCCAGATCCTTGTAATTGGTCTTCAGCTCGGTGACCACCTGCGGGAAGGCGATGCGCTCGCGCCCGCGCCAGAACGGCGCACTGAACCCGTAGCTGCGCACATATTCCGCCTTGCCCTCGACCACCAGGTCGGCAAAGCTCCCCTTGGCGTAGGCATCGATCGCCTGGTTCGACAGGTCCGGCGCGTGTTCATCCACCGGATCGCGGGCGACGAAGGCCCTATAGGTATTGGCCGCGTCCTGGTAGCGCTGTTTCTGTACGTACAGGTCGCCCAGGCGTGAATAGAGCAGCCAGGCGTAGGATGTCGCCGTGCGGGCGGACAGCAGCTGATCGAGCGACTGCGCACCGTCCAGGTAGGAAAACGCGATGCTCATGGCGCGCAGGGTATCGTCTGCCAGCTCGCGATCGGCGCGCGACAGGCTGTCCCACCGGCGGGGCGCGCCGTTCTGA
>DASWFL010000132.1:0-5960 GCA_036394255.1 Steroidobacteraceae bacterium | reverse complement strand
GCGAGCGATTGTTCGCCCGCCTGCGCTCCGAGCGCATCGAACTGTTCTACGTCAAGGCCGCGATCGAGTTCGGCACCGTCTGATAGGCGGCCGCGGCCCGGCGGCGGGCAACCGCCGGGCCGCGCGCGTCACCTGGCCGCGCCTCAGAAGCGCATGCGATAGCCGATCGAGAGGAACTCGGTATGGTAGCCCGAGCCCGAGAACATCCGCCCATACTCCAGGCCGACGGCCCCGCCCTTGGTCAGGGCAAATTCACCGCCCACGCCCCCGGAGAAGCTGCCGTCCGAGGTGCTCACGGTGGCGCCCAAGGCGCTCGCTTCGAGCTTGCCGCGGGCGTAGCCGGCCAGGGCATAGAACGAGAAGGCGTCGGCCACCGGCACGCTCCCGCGCAGGTACGCGCCATAGAAACTCTTGACCTTCAGATCCACGGGCACGCCGGACACCGTCTTTGAATCGCTGCCGACGCCGGTGCCGACGCGCGCTTCAACGGCGAGGTTGCCACCGAATTCCCAGCCCAGATTGACCAGGAGCGCCGTCGGGTTGAAGTGCGGTGCGCCACTCTCGGCGTAATTGACCTGCCCGATGTTGACACCCCAGTAGGGGCCCACGTCAGTGGCCGCCGGCACTGCGGCCAGCGTCGCTGCGGACGCGAGCACCAGTGCCCCAACCGTGAAGACTTGCAACAGCCTGTTCATTGTCATGCTCCTGGTTAATGGTGATCTGGACTCGGCGTGAATCCGTTTCCGCGGCCTTCCCGTTCCGGTGTGGGGTTTACCGGCCGCTCACAAGCCGCTTGCGGTGCGCCTGCGCGCCCGGCGGGTCCGGCGACGGAACCAGCCCAGGCTGGATCTGCCAGATGGTGGAGGCGGGGGGAATTGAACCCCCGTCCGCAAGCCCTAGACTTCAGGATCTACGCGCGTAGCTGTCTCATTGTTTCTCGTCCGTCGCTACCCGAGCAGCAGGGAAGACGCCAGACCAGCGACGGTATCTCTTAACGGAACTACCCCGTCGCACGGTAGCCCGCGATCCTATGAGCGCGTCCCCTGATACAGCCGCATAGGCACGAACTGGTCAGAGGTCAGCCGTGTTTAGGCGGCTAGAGCGTAGTTGTCGTCGTTGGCAACTAAGTTTTGCAGCAGTTTTTAACGAGGGCCACTGCGCCTCGGCACGCCCCTGAAGGTTCGCAACCCACGTCGAAACCGGTCGCCCCCATCAGGAATCGCCCTGATTGTAGCAAGAGCAGGGCCGCCGTGTGTATGGGCGCCAGCTTAAGTTCAGCCGCGCCGCAGCAGCCGCGCCCGGTTGCGTTCCCAGTCGCGGTCTTTCTCAGCGGCGCGCTTGTCGTGCTTTTGCTTGCCCTTGGCGAGGCCCAGCTGGAGTTTGGCGCGTCCGCGCACCCAGTACAGCTCGAGGGGCACCAGCGTGTAGCCGCGCCGCTCCACGGCGCCGATGAGATGATCGAGTTCGCGGCGATTGAGCAGGAGCTTGCGGGTCCTGGCCGGATCGGCGAGCTTGTGCGTCGACACCGTGTTGAGGGGCGCGATATGCGCGCCGATCAGGAAGGCTTCGTTGTGGCGAACATAAACGTAGGCCTCGGCAAGTTGCGCGCGCCCGGCGCGCATGGCTTTGACCTCCCAGCCCTCGAGCGCCAGGCCCGCCTCGAGCCGCTCCTCGATGAAATAGTCGTGGCGGGCGCGGCGATTTTCGGCAATGACGCGCGGTGGAGTGCTGGGCTCGGCCATGCCGGCATTGTACGCGCCCGGGTTGAGTCGGCCGCGGCGATCCTCCAGACTCCGAACGATGAGAACCCTGACCCGCTCTGCCTTGATTGCGCGCCCGCCCGCCACGGTCTTTGCGCTCGTCAACGATATCGCCCGCTATCCTGAATTCGTGCCCGGATGCGTACGCGCCGAGATACTGATGCACAAGGAGCGCGAAATCGTCGCGCGCCTGAAAGTGCGGCGTGGCCTGCTGAGCACGGAGATCACCACACGCAATCTTCTGCAGCCGCACGAGCAGATTCACATGGAGCTGGTCGCCGGGCCGCTGCGGTCGTTCGAGGGCTTGTGGACGTTTGCACCGGTTGCCAGCAATGGCTGCCGCATCGAATTGCAGCTGAGCTTCGAGTTCTCCAACCCGCTCAAGGCGGCGCTCCTCGACGGGCTGCTGGAGAGTACCGCGACGTCAATGGTGCAGGCTTTCGTGGCCCGGGCGCAGCGCCAGCCTTGAGATGCCCGACAAGCGCTGCCTGATCGCCGTGGACACAGCCTCCGAGCCTGTGCTGCTGGAGCTGACGCTGCCCGCCGCCGCGACAATTGCCGCGGCCCTGGCCGCGGCGCGCGAGCGGGTGGGCGAGCCCTCGGTGGACTGGGAGGGAGGGGCCACGGGCATCTGGGGGCTCAGATGTGATCGGGCGACCGTGCCGCAGGATGGCGACCGGATCGAATTGTACCGGGCGCTGCCGGCCGATCCTCGCGAGCGCCGCCGGCAGCGGGCCCTGCTCAAGCGCCCGGCGCGTTGATCGGTTTCTTGCTGACGGGTTCGGCGGCGTTGCCCTGGACGTCGGTGTGGACGTTGTCGACGAGGTCGCTGGTGAAATGCACGATCACGTGCCCGCGCCGTGGCGTCTGCAGGCGTTTCATCTTCAGGTAGTACTCATAGTCCCAGCGGCTGTTGTCGAAACCGCCGGGCACCATGGGTGTGCCGAGCAGGTAGCGCACCTGGGCGCGCGTCATGCCGGGCTTGACCTGGGCGACAGTCGTCTGGTCCAGGTGATTGCCCTGCTGCACGGGCATGTGATAGATGCAGGCGGAAACGCTGCACAGGACTGCGAGCGGGAGCAGGAGGGCGAGCGGGCGCAGGGCGGCCGGCAGTGGTGAGCATCGGCCCGGGGTGGTAACTTGCATGGTGTTCATCATACCGTACGTCCGGTACTTCCGGATTCAGGTCCAGCAGGCGCTCTCATGGAAGGCAAGGATCTACGCAAGGCAGGTTTGAAGGTCACGCTGCCGCGCCTGAAGATCCTCGAGATACTCGAGCGCAGCGGCACCCGCCACATGTCGGCCGAAGAGATCTACCGGCGGCTGCTCGGCTCGGCCGAGGACATCGGCCTCGCCACGGTCTATCGCGTGTTGACGCAGTTCGAAGCGGCCGGCCTGGTCGCGCGCCATCATTTCGAGGACGGCATGGCGGTATTCGAGCTCAATCAGGGCGCGCACCACGATCATATCGTCTGCATGGACTGCGGCCAGGTCGAAGAGTTCGTCGACGCGGGCATAGAAGAGCGGCAGGAAGCGATCGCCGCCCGCTTGGGGTTCACGATCGGTGAACATTCACTGGTGATCTATGGGCGCTGCCAGCGCCCCGATTGCCCGCGGCGCAAACTGGCGACGGCGCTGCGGGACTGAAAACCTCTGTCAGGCCCTGGCGCCGCGACGGCGGCGCACCGCCGCGGTCGGCGCAACCGCGCTGGCGGCCTGCTGCAGCATTTCAAGCGCATGGGCGCGTGTCTTGGCGGTGATCTCCACGCCGCCGACCATGCGCGCGATTTCCTCGACCCTGGCCTCGCCGCTCAGCGGGGCGACCGTAATGCGCGTGTTGCGGCCATCGGTCAACTTGGCGACACGCAGCTGCTGGTGGCCCTGGCAGGCGACCTGCGCCAGGTGCGTCACGCACAGCACCTGGGAGATCGTGCCCAGGCCGCGCAGTTCGCGGCCGACAATTTCCGCCACGGCGCCGCCGATGCCCGCGTCCACCTCATCGAAGACCATGCAGGGCGCGGCATCCCGGGCACAGCAGACCTGGACCGCGAGCGACAGGCGTGCCAGCTCTCCGCCCGAGGCGATCTTCGCCACCGCGCGCGCGGCGTGGCCCGGATTGGTGCTGACGCGGAACTCCACGCGATCCGCGCCGTGGGCGGCCGGCTCGGTACTCTCGAGCGGGGAGACCTCGGCGATGAAGACCCCGCCCATCATGCCCAGATCCTGCATGCGGCGGGTCACTTCGCTCCCCAGCGCGCGGGCCGCACGCGTGCGCGACGCGCTGAGTTCGCGCGCCTGCGTCTGGTAGGCAGTCAATGCGGCGGCGACCTGGCTGCGCAGGGAGCCGAGGTCGGCCGCCGCGCTTTCCATCCCCGTCAGCTCGCGCTTGAGTGCGCCGTGCCAGGCCACGAGTTCGGCAGGCTCGACGCGGTGCTTGCGCGCCAGCTCCTCCATGGCGGCCAGGCGTGCCTCGATGGCTTCCTGGCGCTGCGGGTCGAACTCGAGCGAATCCAGGTAGGCCGCAAGCTCACGCGCCACATCCTGGACACGCGCCAGCACCTCCTCCAGCGGCGGTTGCAGGGCCGTCAGGCGCTGATCGAGCGCGCCGGCAGCGCGCAGCGACCCGAGCGCGCGCGCCAGCAGCTGGTGCGCGTTGACCTCTTCGGATTCATACAGGCCCTCCAGCGCCGCGCGCGCCGCCTGCGTCAGCCGGCCGCTGTTGGCGATGCGCGAGCGCTCCTCGTTGAGGGCGGCGAACTCACCCTCGCTGAGCTGCATGCCCTCCAGCTCCTGCACCTGGTAGCGCAGCAGGTCGAGACGCGCGTGCCGATCGCTGGCGGCAGCCTCCACGGCGACGCTGCGGTTCATCAGCGCGAGCCAGGCGGCGTGCGCGGCGCGGACCTGGCCGGCCAGGGCGTCGAGCTGGCCGAATCCGTCGAGCAGTTCGCGTTGCGCGGCGGGCCGCATCAGGGACTGGAATTCATGCTGGCCGTGGATGTCGAACAGCAGTTCGCCGATGGTGCGCAGGAGCGTGACCGGCACGCTCTGGCCGTTGAGCCAGGCGCGGCTGCGGCCATCGGCGCCAATGACCCGGCGCAGCAGCAGTTCGTCCTCGCCGGGTATCGACTGTTCCTTGAGCACGTGCTGCAGTGCTCCGCCCACCCGCGCGATGTCGACGGTCGCGCTGAGGTCGGCCCGTTCCGCCCCGCTGCGCACCACTTCGGCTCCGGCCCGTCCGCCGCCGAGCAGTTCGAGCGCGTCGACCAGGATCGACTTGCCGGCACCGGTCTCGCCGGTGAGCACCGTCATCCCGGCGTTGAAGTCGATTTCCACCGCATCGATGATCGCCAGGTCGCGAATTTGCAGATGGAGCAGCACCGCTCAGCGCTCCTGCGACTTCTCGCCCCGGCCCCAGTGGAGCTTGGAGCGCAGCAGGCGGAAGTAATCGTAGCCGGGCGGATGCAGCAGCGTGATGGACGTGCCGGCCGCCGACAGTTCCAGCCGGTCTCCCGGGTGCAGATCGCCGAGCGGAACCCCATCGCAGGTGATCCCGGCGAGGCCCGCACCGCGGCCCACCGAGCGGATCTCAATGCTGGAGTTGCCCGGCACGACGATGGGGCGATCGGAAAGGGTATGCGGGCAGATCGGCGCCATGACCAGGACGTCCAGCCGCGGATCCACGATCGGGCCGCCGCAGGACAGCGCGTAGGCGGTGGAGCCCGTGGCCGTAGCGATGGCCATGCCGTCACCGCGGTGCGAGTTCAGATACCGCCCGTCCACGGTGGTCTGGAAATCGAGCATCCGGCCCGTCTCGGTGCGCAGCATGACGACGTCATTCAAGGCCAGGAGGCTGGCACTGGCGCCCGTGGCCTGGTGCAATCGGGCCTCGAGCAGCCGGCGCGCGTCGGTCGTGCAGCGTCCATCGAGCAGCGCGTCGACGGAGGAAGCGACATCCTGGGGCAGCACATCGGTGAGGAAGCCGAGGCGGCCCCGGTTGATGCCCAGCAGGGGTACGTCGCGCCCCGCCACCAGCCGGGCCGCTTCGAGCAGGGTGCCGTCGCCGCCCACCGCGATGATGAAATCGGCCAGGCCCGCGAGCTCGCCGCGCGGCACGACCTTGACCTCGGAGGCGAAGTCCTTGGGCTCATCGGCGGCCACCAGGACTTTGATCCCGCGGCGCGCCAACGCGGCCAGCACGGC
>DASWFL010000131.1:0-6519 GCA_036394255.1 Steroidobacteraceae bacterium | reverse complement strand
AGTGGCGGAGTGTTATCTCACGACCGGTGAGTCCGACTACATGCTGCGCGTGGTGGCGCGCAGTGCCGCCGACTTCGAGCGTCTGCACAGCAAGGTGCTCACCAAGCTGCCGGGCGTGGCGCGGGTCGATTCGAGCTTCGTACTGCGGCCAGTGGTCAAGCAGGCGGGTCTGCCTCTGGATTAGCGTCCGCGACCCGCTCCGCGTCTACCGTCTCGTCGAGCGGATCACCGGGAATGGCGCGCGCTTCGCTCATCCAGGCGCCAAAGTCCACCAGCTTGCAGCGCTCGCTGCAGAAGGGGCGCCACGGATACTGCTCGTTCCACTCGATCTCACGCTTGCAGGTCGGGCAGAGGATGGGCTGGGCGCGGTTCACGGGCAGCAGGTGAGTGTGAAGGGCACATCGGCGCCGCTCGGCCGGGGACGGGTATCGATATCCGTCCACTCCAGGAAGCGCATCGAGCAGCGGTAGTGGCTGCCGCTGATCTCCGGATACAGCGCAACGCCGGCCGGCACCGTGATGCGCAGCAGCTGGTACGGACTCTCGCGATCGAAGGCGACGTTGAACACGCCGCCCCGGGCCATTTCCTCGCTCGAGCGCCCGTTCTGGCGCGTGAGCCACAGCAGTTCTGCGATCGCGTCGCACAGCGGCCGCAGGAGGCCCTGCCACCGCACGAAGGTGGCCATGCGCCAGGCGTGCGGCTGGCTGAGCCAGAAGTAGTAGTCCGGAAGATCGAACTCGCAGGTCCCGCCCGGTATCGCGCTGCGGTGCTTGATCGCCGCCAGGAACTCCGAATCGCGCAGGGGCGCGAGCCAGGCGGCGCCGGCCGCGGCCAGGTCGGCGCGCAGGCGGATCAGATTGCTCATCAGGGCGCGCAGCCGCGCGGCGTCGATGCTGGGGTGATTCTGGTATTCGGTGAGCTTTGCCACGTGACGCTCGAGATCCTTGAGCACCTCGCTCCGTACGTCACCGCGCGTGGCGATGGCCAGCATGTCGAGCAGGCTGTTCATCGCCGCACGGCTTCCCCAGCTGCTCGCCTTGTCGTTGTGGTACAGCGCCTGGCTGTAGAGGAAATCGAGCCGCAGGAAGGTGCGCAGCCGTTCGTTGAGCGGCTGCTCGAAGATGATCGGTTCCGCGCCCGTAGTGGCGGCGCCATCCGGCTGCCCTGCGCTCATGCGGCTATTGTGCTTGAGCGCGACTGCGCGCGTAAACCGCCCTAGCCCGGGAAAGGGGCGGCCGGCGAGATGGGCCGCCCTTAATTAGCCGCAGAGTGATTGCGATTGGCCTGCGGGCAAGCGGCGCTCGGTGCATCGCTTCACAGTCTTGGGATACCGCCCGGCGCCAACGCGGCGCGCTGCTCTGCCGTCTCAAGCCGTCTCCATGAATGCCGGCACCGGTCGGGCGGCTGCATGCAACCACGCTGCCATGGCACTGACGACAGAGCGCACCGCGGGTCGCCGCGTCATGCGCTGGCGCCACTCCAGGAGCTTCGGTGTGTCCGCCGTCATGGGTGCACCTTGACGCTCACCAAATAGCGCCGCCATGTAGAAGGCGATGTCGGCAAATGAAAAGGTGCCCGCGAGCCACGCTTCCGTCTTCAGCAGCTCCTCCATCCCGGCGTAGTACGCTGTCGCCGCCTCGATGCTCGTTACCGCGATGGCATCGCCCGGATCCTTCTGCAGGCTCATGAGGCGAATGACGTTCGGGAAGTAAACTTCATCAGACTGGTGCTCCAACCGACGCGCGCGTGCACGGCCATGGATGTCGCGCGGCCACAGCGCCGGCGTCGGTTGCAAATCTTCCAGATACTCGAAAATCTGCGTTGAATCGTAAAGCTCGAGATCGCCGTGCACCAGCACCGGTACTTGCCCCTTGGGGTTGACGCGCAACACCTCAGCGTGCTTCGGGCTATAGCCCAGCCGTGAGTCGTACGCCACCATGACCAAGTCGAAGTCCAGGGCCTTCTCAAGCGCGGCGATTTGCACCTTGGCGCCGAACATACTGAGAGGGCCGGAGTAGAGCGTGATTCCCGTGGGCTGCGCGCGCATACGTTTGCGCCTCAAGGCGTGGCGACAGCACCCGACTCGCCCGTGCGCCCTGTACACAGGACCAGGTAGCGTTGATGCAGTGCATGCACCTGCGGGCGCAGCGCATCCGCGGCGCCGGAGTTGTCGATCACGTCCGCTGCCACCGCCCGGCGGGCCGCGCGCGTGACCTGGGAGGCCAGCGCGGCCTCGATGAGTTCGGGGCTCACGCCGTCACGCTGCGCCAGCCGGGCACGCTGCGTCGCCTCATCGCAGTCCACCAGCAGCACCCGCTCGTACTCGCCTGCCGCGCCGGTCTCGGCGAGCAGCGGGATGACGACGATCTGGTAGGGGCCGCCGGCGCTGGCGGAATACTCGGCGGCGCGGGCGCCGATGGCCGGATGCAGCAGGGCTTCGAGGGCACGGCGCGCGCCGGCATCCCGGAACACCAGCTCCCGCAGTGCGCGTCGATCGAGTCCGCCGTCAGCGCGGCGCAGTCCGTTACCAAATTTCGCGATGACCGCATCCAGCAGCGCCGTGCCGCGCGCGACGACGTCGCGGGCGATCAGGTCCAGATCGATGATGGGAACGCCCAGCTCAGCGAATAGCGCGGCCACGGTACTCTTGCCGCTGGCGATGCCGCCGGTGAGCGCCACGCGCCAGGGAGGACTGGGGCGCGAGGGAAGTCCGGGATCCATGGCCGGATTTAGACGTTAAGCGGCTGCACTCGTCAAACCCGGCCGTACAGGCCGACGTAGGCGTTCACCCATTCCGGTCCCCACATCATCGCCAGCCAGCCGGCCGCGGCCAGAAAGGGACCGAAGGGGAGCGGCGTGCCGCGACCGCGCTGGCCGCTGATGATCAGGGCGATGCCGACGATCGCGCCCACGGTCGCCGAAGCGAGCACGATCGGCAGCAGCATGCGTCCGCCGAGCCAGGCGCCCAGCGCGGCGAGCAGCTTGAAATCACCGTACCCCATGCCCTCCTTGCCGGTGCAGAGGCGGAACAGGTGAAACACGACCCACAGGCTGACGTAGCCGGCCGCTGCACCGACGATGGCTTGCACCGGGCTCACCGGCAGGCTCGCCGTGCCAGCGGGCGTCCAGAACAGCGAGGCGACCAATCCGCCCCACAACAGGGGTAGGGTCAGGTCATCGGGCAGCAGCTGATGATCCAGATCGATCCCGGCCAGCGCGATCAGATACCAGGTTACGACGGCGGCCGCGACCGCAGGCCAGCCGACTCCGAATTTCCACGCCACCGCCGTGGTGAGCAGTCCGCACAGCAGCTCGATGAGCGGATAGCGCAGGCTGATGCGCACCCCGCAGCTCGCGCAGCGGCCGCGCAGCGCCAGGTAACTGACGATCGGGATGTTCTGCCACGCGCTGATCGGTGCCTGGCAGGCCGGGCACGCCGAGCGCGGCGTGATCAGGTTGTAGGGTGGCGCCGCCACGCTCGACTTGGCGGCGGGTGCGGTCGTATCGGCCGGTGCGGCGGTATCGGCCGCGAATTCGGCGCTCTGCTCGCGCCAGTGGCGCTCCAGAATCTTCGGCAGACGATGGATGACGACGTTGAGGAAGCTCCCGACCAGGAGTCCCAGCAAGCCGGCCATGCCGACCCACGCCGGGCCCGAGACCTCCGGCATTGCCAGCACAGCTAGACGACGGAACCGAGCTTGAAGATGGGCAGGTACATCGCGATCACGAGACTGCCGACGAGCACGCCGAGTATCGCCATGATCAGGGGCTCGAGCAGGCTCGACATACTGTCGACGGCGTTGTCGACGTCCTCCTCGTAGAAACTTGCGACCTTGCCCGACATGGTGTCGAGCGAGCCCGATTCCTCGCCGACCGCGATCATCTGCACCACCATGTTGGGGAACAGGCCGGTATTTTCCATCGCGCGTTGCAGCCTCTGTCCGGTGGCGACCTCGTCGCGCATCCGCATCACCGCGTCCTCGTAGACGATGTTGCCGGTGGCGCCCGCGACGGACTCGAGCGCCTCGACCAGCGGCACGCCCGCTGAGAACATCGTGGAGAGCGTGCGGGCGAAGCGGGCGATCGCCGCCTTGTTGAGTATCGGGCCGATGATCGGAAACTTGAGTGACACGCGGTCGATGAACTCACGCATTTTGCGCGAGCGCTTCTTGAAGTAGATGAAGAAATAAACAGCGGCACCGAAGGCGAATGCCATCAGCACGCCGAACTTCTGCACGAAGCGCGACAGGTCGATGACGGCCTGGGTGAATCCCGGCAGATCCGCGCCAAAGCCCTTGAACAGGCTTTCGAACTGCGGGATAACGAAAATCAGCAGGATGACCGTGACGATTACCGCGACCACCAGCACCGCGGCCGGATAAAACAGCGCCTTCTTGACCTTTTTCTTGATCGCTTCGGTCTTTTCCTTGTAGGTGGCGATCTTGTCGAGGAGTGATTCCAGCGCGCCGGCCTGCTCGCCCGCCTCGGTGAGATTCACGTACAGGTCATCGAAGTACAGCGGGTGCTTGCCGAGCGCCTCGTGGAGCGACGTGCCGCCTTCGATGTCGGCCTTGATGTCCATGAGGAGCCGCTGCATCGAGGGCTTTTCGTGTCCGGCGCCGATGATCTCGAAAGCCTGCACCAGCGGTATGCCGGCGCCCAGCATCGTGGCCAGCTGGCGGCTGAATATGGCGATGTCGCCGGCTTCGACTTTGCCGCCGCCGGTGCGCGCGGCCTGTTTCTTGACGCGCGTCGCGGCAATGCCCTGGCGGCGCAGTTCGCCGCGCACCGCCTGCTCGCTCTGCCCCACGGTGCGGCCCTTGACCTTCTGACCCTTGCGATCGCGCCCTTCCCAATTGAAGGGTACGTCCCGGGCGACACTGCGGATTGCCGTACTCGCTTGCGCCATAGTGCTTACTCGATCGTTACGCTGTTGATTTCTTCGAGACTGGTCATGCCCGCCTTGACCTTCTCCAGCCCGGAACGCCGCAGATCCCAGACGCCTTCCTTGGCGGCCTGGTCGCCGATGTCGATGGCGTTGCCACCAGCCATGATGATGCGGCCGACGGCTTCGGAATTTTCCATGACCTGGTACAGGCCGACGCGGCCCTTGTAGCCGTCGGTGCAGCTCTGGCAGCCCTTGGGTCCGTAAATCTTCATGCCCGCCGCGATGTCCTTCTCCTGAAAGCCTTCCTTGCGGAGCGCCTCGGCGGGGACGTCGATGAGCTGCTTGCAGTTCACGCACAGGCGCCGCGCCAGGCGTTGCGCGATGATCAGGCTCACCGAGGTCGCGATGGCGTAGGGCTTGACGCCCATGTCGATCAGTCGCGACAAGGTCTGCGGCGCATCGTTGGTATGCAACGTTGAGAGCACCAGGTGGCCCGTCTGCGCGGCCTTGATGGCGATTTCCGCGGTCTCGAGGTCGCGGATCTCACCGACCATGACCACGTCCGGATCCTGGCGCAGGAAGGAGCGCAGCGCGGCGGCAAAGGTCAGGCCTACCTTGTTGTTGACGTTGACCTGGTTGACCCCGGGCAGGTTGATTTCCGCCGGGTCCTCCGCGGTCGAGATGTTGGTGTCTTCCTTGTTGAGGATATGCAGGCCCGTGTAAAGCGAGACGGTCTTGCCGCTGCCGGTCGGGCCGGTCACGAGAATCATGCCCTGGGGCTTGGCGAGGTGCTTGACGTATAGCGCCTTCTGGTGCGCCTCGTAGCCCAGCGCGTCGATGCCGAGCATCGCCTGCGAGGGGTCGAGAATACGCAGCACGATCTTCTCACCGAACAGCGTCGGGCAGGTGCTCATGCGAAAGTCGATGGCACGCGTCTTGGACAGCCGCATCTTGATGCGCCCGTCCTGCGGCACGCGCCGCTCGGCGATGTCGAGGCGCGACATGACCTTCAGGCGCGCGGAGATCTTGCCCGCGAGCTGCACCGGCGGCTGCGCCACTTCCTTGAGTACGCCGTCCATGCGCAGGCGCACGCGAAAGGTCTTCTCATAGGGTTCGAAGTGGATGTCCGAGGCGCCGCGCCGGATCGCATCGAGCATGATCTTGTTGACGAAGCGCACGATCGGTGCGTCTTCGACGTCATCGCGCGAGACGTCGGCACCGAGTTCCTCATCCCCGCCACTGACTTCGAGCGCCTCGAGGTCGACGCCTTCGTCGTCACCGAGATTGGGCATCGAGGTGTCGGCCTGCTCGATGGCCCTGTCCAGGTACTTCTGCAGCTTGTCGTCTTCGACGACGATGGCTTCGACCGCCAGACCGGTCTGGAACTTGATTTCATCGATGGCGTGCAGGTTGGTCGGGTCCGCGACGCCGAGGAACAGGCGCTTGCCGCGACGGAACAGGGGCAGCACGCGATGCTTGGTGAGCAGCTTGTCCGACACCACCCTGACGGTGTCCAGATCCACGGCCAGCGCATTGAGGTCCAGGAGCGGTACGCCGTATTCGCTGGCCGCAGCCAGGGCGATGTCCCGGGCTGTGGCGGAGCCGGCGGAAATCAACTGGGTCACAAAGCT
>DASWFL010000130.1:0-8170 GCA_036394255.1 Steroidobacteraceae bacterium | reverse complement strand
CCGCCGTATTCTGCTGCGCCCGCAGCGCCCGTGCCGTGGGGCCCGTGCTCGCGCAGGCCGAAACCGCGCAGGCCAGCAGCAGCAAAGACCAGTTTCGCATGGATCACCATCCTCCATCACCGAGGGCGCTTCAACCGCAAGATTACTGATTCATCGCGCTCCCGCAACCTGAAAATGGTAGCGCGCCAGGCCGGCGAGCGTCCCGGTCTCGCTCCAGGCCCACTCGGCAAAGCTGGCCGTCCCGTCCAGCGCTATCGTGAATATCGTGGAGCTGCGGGTACCGTAGGTCTCACCACGCACGAAGGCACTCGATAGCATCCGTTCGAGCTCCAGGCTGACGCCCGTGCGTGGCAGCTCCCCGTCCGCGGCCGTCTCGTCGTCGCGCAGCAGATCGAGCATCGCCGCCGCCTGCGGCAGTTCATCCAGGGCCGCCCTGAGCTGCGACTTGGCCTGGCGCACCTTCGGCCAAGGGGTGTCGAGCAGGTCGTTGGACAGTGCATAGACGCCCGGCTGCAGGGTACGGGCCCGTCCGACGGTGCTCTCATACACGCCCAGCACCTGGCCGTCGCTGCAGATCAGGTTGAAAGGGTTGCACCGCGCACCGCGCCGGGCCATTTCCTGGAGCCCGACCGCCGTGGGCCAATTGGCGGTCAGGAAATCGGTGACCAGCGTGCCACGACTGGGCGCGTCCATCCGGGACGCCGCCGGATCGCGAAAGTTCGTGAGCGCGGCGAAGCGCCCGCTGCGGGTGACGCCCAGCCAGGTGCCGCCCGCCTGCAGGTCGCGTCCCCCGAGTATGGGGCTGTCCCCTGGCCACCAATCCGCGCTGGCCGTAGGCCGCGCGAAATACTCATCGCGGTTCGCGGCGACCACGCAGGGGAAATTCGGGTGCACGCGCCAGGCGAGGAGTATGAGGCACATCGCGAGACACCATCCTTGTGGGACGCCGGCGTGGCTCCGCATTATACGTAGGCTCATGCGCGCCCGCCGCATTGCGCCGCCACGAAAATCGCGCTATACCGGCGGCCCCATCTCCAGCCCCTCCTCAAGGAGAATCTCATGATTTCCGCGAGCCGAAAGTCTAGCTGGTTCTGGCTGCTCGCCCTGCTGGCGATACCCCTCGCCGCCGCCGCCGCCGAAGCGCCAAAACCTGCCCAAGCGCCGAAACTCACCAACGCCGAATTAGTCATGAGCGCCCTGTCCGCGGCTCCGGCGGGCGTCGCCAAGCATGCTGCGGTGGTCGCCATGGACGCAAAAGGCGGGATGAGCACGCTGCGCGCAGGCACCAATGGCTTCACGTGCATGCCCGACAACCCGGCCACGCCCGGTCCTGACCCGATGTGCCTCGACAAGACGTCGATGAGTTGGTTGCACGCGATGGTGACGCACGCCAAACCTGAGGCCGGCAAGGTCGGCCTTATGTACATGCTGGCAGGCGGCACCGATGCCAGCAATACGGATCCTTATTCCAAGAAACCCTCGAAGGCCAATCACTGGATCAACACCGGGCCCCACGTAATGGTCGCGGGAGCGGATGCGGCTTTCTACGACGCCTACCCAAAGAACGCGGACCCGGACACTTCCGCTCCCTACGTCATGTGGGCCGGCACGCCCTACCAGCACCTGATGATCCCGGTGAAATAGCGAGCGGTAGTCGCAGCTGAAGGCGGCACCGCGCTGCCGGCCGGTGGACAGGTTTGTTCACCGGCCGCTGCCGGCCTGCTCTGGACCGACGAGGCCCTGGCGCATCGCGTAGACGGTGACCGCTGCTGTGTTGTGGAGCCCGAGTTTCCGCATCAGGTTTGAACGATGCTTTTCCACGGTCTTGACTGAGATACGCAGAGCCTTGGCGATTGTCTTGTTGGTATGGCCCTGGCCAATGCGCGCCAGCACTTCGCGCTCCCGCGGCGTGACGGGCGCGGCCGCGACCTCGAAGCGCACCGCGATGCGGTCGGCGTAGTGCTTGAGGATCGTCGATTCAGCGGAATCGCTGAAGCAGCGGCGTCCGGAGTGCACCGCCCGCAGCGCCTCGAGCAGTTCGTCGTAGCGGTCCTCTTTCAGCAGATAGCCGCTGGCCCCCGCAGCCATGGCCATGCGCATTTGCGCCTCACTGGCCTCACTGGTGAGTACGAGGACGCGCGTGCTGCAACCCGCCTGTCTCAAACCCCTGAGCAGGTCCGTGGCGGTCCGTCCACCGAACTGCAATTCCGCAACAATGAGCTCGGGCTTCAGGCGTGCGGCTGCGGCCAGTGCACTCTCGACAGTCCGCGCGACGCCGACAACCTGGAAGTCCGGCTCCTGGTCCAAGGCAACCCTAAGCCCATCGCGCAGCAACTCGTTCGTGTCGGCGAGGAGTACGTGGATCACCTTGCCGTTGGGCCGCAGGTCACTCATACAACTAGCCCTCCCTCCCGCGCGGATGTGCTAGCAGGCGAGCAGGCCGTCGGTCGCCGGTTGCACTTGGATCAATTCACTTTCGATTGCCCGCTCGAGCGCTTCCCGGACCGACGACTCGTGATCTCTGATCGGCGCGAGTCTCAGGCTTCCCGGACTTCCAGTACGTGATCGAGCTCCATACTGTTTACCAGTCGATGCCCGACGGCGAAACGCGTCACGGCAGCGGAACTCTTCAGCGCCAGGCGCCGCATCAACTTCCCGCGGTATCGTTCTGCGACTTTTACGCGGTAGCCCAGATCCCGCGCGATGCGCCAGGTGGGCACACCCAAGGCGATGTAGCGCAACATCTGCCGAGCCTCCTCGTCCAGGTCCGCGTCGACCGCCGGCTCGGCAGGCGGGCAGTGTTCGAGCCAGTCCCCGATCACCGTTTCACGGACCGTGCCGCATACGGTGCGCTGCCCGCAGGCCGCGCGACGCACGGCACGCACCAGTTCACGACCCGGCGCATCCTTGCACACATAGCCGACGGCGCCGCTGATGAACGCCGCGCGCACGTATTCGAGGGAATTGTGGGCCGTCAATACCAGGATGGCAGCATTAGGCAACTCCTCGTGTATCGCCTGTACGGCCTGGCCACCGGACAGGCCCGGCAGGTTCAGGTCGCAGACCACGACGGCAGGCCGCGCGATTCGCACCAACTCGATCGCCGTCGCGACATCGCTGGCGCAACCGACGATCTCCAGACCCGACTCAAGAGCGAGCAGCGCCGCGATGCCTTCGCGTACCACGACGTGATCGTCCACCAGCGCCACCCGGTAGCAGGGCCGCGGGTGTCTGCCGGCCCACTCTGGCCAGATGGGAGCGTGGGAAGGGATCGGGGTCTTGGCGTGCGATCGAGTGCGTATCGTGCGCGCCGTCACGCCCTGCATCCCGTTCACCGGCTCGTGCGGGCGGTTGGATGGGCCCGGCCCCTCCTCCTGGAAAGAGAGATGTTCATTGTTCAGCACGGCCAGCTTGGCACAGTCGGTACTAATGGATTGAGCTCCAGGATGTGGTCCGCATGAGGCCGGCGCTGCAGCCCGCGCGATCGCGAGATTCGGGGCGCTCGGCATCGCCAGCGGTCATGTCAAACACGCGGAAATTCATTCTTGTTCTTCTTACCTATCGTGGCCCGCCCGCCAGTCCGATTCATATTAGGAAACCCCCGAGGACGTTGACGCTACAGGGCCGTCACGAGATTCGATATTCGGGCTATCCGGTAATTAATTACCCGTTACCCGGTAGTCACAGACGGACCGCGTCAGTGCAATCGGCAGTGGGCTCAGGGACCGGACGCTGACATGCAGCTGTAATACACGGATTACCTAAGTGCGGGCACGGCCAAAAAGTGTTATTCATTCACGATTGCATCTATTGGCGCCAGATCGGCCCGTTGGACCACGACCATGCCCGCAAAGAGGATAAATGCTTTGATGGCGGCACGCAGTGTGGTAGGCATCCGTGCCTCGGCGGGAAGGTTCGACGCGCTCGAGGTGATCGACCGCGATGCTGCTTTCGCCTCCGACGGCACCGAGGCGAATCAAGCGCTCGCGGGCCTGGGATGAAACCGGTCCGCATCGTCATTGCCGATGATCATCCGCTGATTCGCGCGGCCATCGGGCAACTCCTCAGCGCCACGCCTGATTTTGAACTCGTCGGTGAGGCGGCCGATGGCAAGGAATGCCTGGCGCGAGTCCAGGAATTGCAACCCGATATCCTGGTGCTCGACATTGCGATGCCCGGCATGAACGGCGAACAGGTCGCCGCCAAGCTGCACCGGCTGTGTCCCGAACTGCAGATCGTGGCCCTGAGCGGTTATACCGAGCCGCAGTTCGTACGCGCCCTGATCAAGGCGGGCGCACGGGCTTACGTCGTGAAGTCCGCTTCGGGCCGCGAACTGATTCAGGCCCTGCATGCCGTGGCGAGCGGCAAGAGTTACCTGTCTCCCGAAGTGACCCGCCAGGTGATGAATCTCTGGGAGGACAACGGGTCCAGTGCCGGTCCGTCACCTCACGAGGTACTCGGCCGAAGGGAAAAAGAGGTGCTGAGGCTGATTGCGGACGGGCGCCGCAATGCCGAGATTGCGGTGGAGCTGCATATCGCCGTCGCCACGGTGGAGGCTCACCGGCGCAATATCCTGCGCAAACTGCGACTACACAGCGCCGCTGAACTCACGCGTTACGCCCTCCGCCACGGCGTGGCCACACTGTGAGGGCGGCCACGCGCTCCCTGGGTGTTGACATAATCCCTGCCGAATCTCCCCTCCGCCTACTACAGTATTGTCACACCTGACGCCCCCCGATCGAACTGTCACTGTCAACTCTAGAGGCAGGGGATCGATACTATTCGCCGCGCGGCCGGCTGGGGAAGTTGACTAATTCATTGGCGGGGAGTTCTCGAGGGGAAAGTCACACACCGTCGCGCAACGCGCGACCGGGTGTTGGGCGTGCCGTTTCCGTTGGACTCCATCGATACCGTGGACGGTGCCGTATTCCGGGCGTCCTGGCCGGATCCGGCGTGAGTATGTCGTGAAGCCGGTCCGCATCCTGCTCGCTGACGACCATCCCCTCATTCGTGAAGCGATTGGTACGCTTTTGAGTGGCGCACCGGAGTTTGAGCTCATCGGCGCAGTGGCCGACGGCGTGGAATGCCTGACCAGCGTCCAGGAACAGCGGCCCGATATCCTGCTGCTTGATATCGCGATGCCCGGGATCAATGGCGAGCAAGTCACCCGCGAGCTGCGCCGACTCTGTCCGGAGGTCAAGATTGTGGCCTTGAGCGGTTATGCCGACGAGCCGCTTGTGCGCGCCCTGCTCAAGGCCGGCGCGCGAGCCTATGTCCTGAAGACCGCTTCGGGACGCGAATTGATCCAGGCGCTGCGTGCTGTGTTAATCGGCAAGCGCTACATCTCGCCGGAAATCAGCGGCGCGGCCGGAATCCTGCGGGGCGACAAGGTGCGAAGCGCCGGCCTCCGACTGGTGGAAGCGCTGGGCAAGCGCGAGAAAGAAGTACTCAAGCTGATCGCCGAGGGCCACCGGAGCGCCGCGATCGCGCTGCGACTGAAAATCGCGGTCGCCACCGTGGACGCTCACCGTCGCAATATCCTGCGCAAGCTGCGACTGCACAACGCCGCCGACCTCACCCGTTACGCTCTGCGCGAGGGGATCAGTTCGTTGTAAAGTGAAGAAGTCAACCGGCAGCGTGGCCGGCAATGCCCTATTTCGTCGATTTCCTGGGCGGCGGCGCTTTGGGCCGTCCCCAATCCCGCGTCTGGGCCCGCAACTCCGCGAGGATCTGCTCCGCGGGCACCGACGGGTCCGGATCGTCTAGCAAGGCCTGAATCGTGGCGTCGAACAGGCGGAGACGCACCTCGGGGTACTGATCCAGCTCCTGCATGTCCTGAAATGCCAGGAGCGCCGCCTCGCCTGCGTGCTGGTACACGCCGTGCGCAATCTTCTCCCGCAGCCAGGAAGCCAGGTCCTCGGGTAGCGAGACTTCGAAAGTCATCGCGCCGACGTGACCCAGCGCGGGAACCTGTTCCGGCTCTTTGGTCCTGTATTGACGTTCCTCTGTCATCATTTCGTCCCGGCGTAATGCATCGCATCGACGTGCGCGTCATCGCGCGATGCTTCGGGCTCCGTCAATCCTCCGAGCCCACGCAAATGCAAAAGCCTTCGGTCATTCCACGATCAACCCGTCGGCGCGAAAGTCGGCAATGACCACGCTGACCCGATCTCCACGCCTGACGACACTGCCTTTGTTCGAAAACACGATCCAGTAGATCTTGCCGTTCTCGGCCGGCTGGGTCTGGCGCAATTTCCCGATCTGATCCATGACCGGGACCACCAGCACCGCGTGGGCTCGCTCGTCGTAGAGGTTCGGCTCGGCAGACTTTTCCGTCAGAACCTGTGCCCTGGCGGCGTCCACGACCCGGTAGCTGAAGCGCAGCAGCTGGCCCGACTCGAGCATCCGCACCTGCAGCGCATCGACACCCCAGCCCAGCATGTCGTGAATTCGGGCGCGATCGCTGCGCGAGATCGAGGCGTAGGGGGATGAGGCGGCCGAGGCACGCTCCGCGGCCGGCCCCACGGAGATCGCGGCCAGACAGGCCAGCAGGCCGTACGCCAGCCGTCGGGTCGATCCTCTCAGGTCCGCATTCCGATCAGACGGTGTGCCCATCAGCTCACCCTATGGCGCCCGCGGCGCCGTGCTGGACCTCGATTTCAGGGGTCGGGCCGGCTCGTAGCCTTCGGGAATTTCAAACCAGTCCGCCAATTGCGCTCCTTCCTTGACGTTGCGCAGCTCCGCCTCGGTATCGTCAGCACGCCACTTGATCACGTACTTGAGTTTCGCATCGATCCAGACGTAGTCGCGCGTGCCGTTAGAGCGCGTGCGCTGGTACTGGATCGCCGGGCGCCCATCGATCACTTCGCGCCCAACGCTCTCGCACCTGATCGACAACCCCACCGCCTGCTCCCAATCCGGGCAGGCATGCTCGGCATCGGCGACTCGAAAATACTCCGACGGACGGGAGCCAAGCTGCTGGTAGGTCCGACGCGCGCGCATCAGCAGCAGCGTCTCGTGCCGCTGGTCATCGACAATCAGCGTCTGGCCAGCAACTCCAACGAAATCCAGTCGCATCTTTTCCTTGCTGACGAACAGTCTGGCGGGCAAGGCGGGTACTACGCTCGTGGGCGTGCCGGCGATCGCCGCGTACACTACGTCGGCCGTAAATTCCTGGGAACGGCCAATTGCAGGCTGCAAGGCCAGCAGGGCGGCCGCCAGCAGAGGCAGGACATTGCCAGAGAGCGCACGCACCGCCCTACTTCGACAGACTTGCACGCTACCCATCATCCTGGCTGCCCTGCGCAGAAACGGCTGCGCGCTCCCCCGGAATGGGGTGGAATGCATTTCTCCTTCGCTCACCAGTCAGAAAGGCCCTGTTCTGTTGCGGTGCTGCGGCTCGCGAGCACTCTCGCGAGCCGCACCCGGGTTCAGCATTCATCGGTCGATCGTGCGTTACTGCGCGACTCCGCTTAAGGTAGACGTCTGCGTTCCAGCAGCATCGGTCACTGACATCGTGGCGCTCGTCGCCGTACCGGCTATATCGGTCGCCAGCGGCCGGAATTGCACGGTCACGATGCAGGCGGACCCCAGCGCCGGTGCCACCGCCAGCGTCGTCTGGCCCAGGAACTGGCCACCGCCAGCGGGCCCGCAAGTCGACAGCGCGCGGACTACGAAATAATCGCCGGGATTGGCGCCCCCGAGTACGCCCTGCGTAACGCCCGTCAGCGGTACGGTGCCGGTATTGGTCAGGATGAACACCTGGACCGGACCGGTCGTGGTCGTTCCGCGTGCCACGGAGCCGAAGCTGCGGGTCGTCGGCGTGAGTGTTGCAGCAGGGCTGCCGCCTCCGCCGCCTCCCCCGCCGCCACCGCCGCCGACCATCTCCACAGCACCGATATCGAAACCACCCCCCTGCGGCCGCGAGTTGCCGAAGAAGTCGTGGTTCGGCGCGCCCGCCCCGGACCCGCCGTTGACGGCCGGACCACCGCTGATCGAGTAGTTGCCGAGCGTGGTGGTGGCAGTCGGGTTCGCCAGCGAGAGCGGGCCGTAGCTCATATTGATCCAGTTGTTCCCTTCGTCGACCGTCGCTGCGGCGGTCAGGTTGAACACCGGGTTAGGCAGCGTCGCGTCCGCCATGCCCGGCGGCACGGTATAGCCCATCCCGCCG
>DASWFL010000129.1:0-7906 GCA_036394255.1 Steroidobacteraceae bacterium | reverse complement strand
GCCAGGCTGATGGCGGCCATCATGCTCTCGCGATCGCGCACTTCGCCGATGAGAATCACGTCGGGGGCCGCGCGCATTATCCCCCGCAGGGCCTTTTCGTAGCTGCGCGTATCGAGCCCCACCTCGCGCTGGTTGACGATGGAGCGCTTGTTGGCGTGCAGGAACTCGATCGGGTCTTCGATGGTGACGATGTGATCCGAGTTGACTTCGTTGCGGTGGTTGATCATCGCCGCCAGCGTCGTCGACTTGCCTGAGCCGGTGGCGCCCACCATGAGGATCAGGCCGCGGCGCAGCATGGCCAGCTCCCGCAGCATGTCGGGGAGCCCAAGCTGGTCGAGCTTGGGCATGTCGGCGGTGATATAGCGCAGCACCATGGCCGGATAGCCGCGCTGGTAGAAGACCGCGACACGAAAGCGGCCGAGGCCGGGCTCGGAAATCGCGAAATCGATCTCCAGTTCGCGCTGGAAATATTCGATCTGCTCCGGCGTCATCAGGCCGAAGGCCGCAGCGCGCACGGCATCGGGTGACAGCACCTGCTTGTTCACGGGCAGGATCTGTCCCTCGATCTTGATCTTGATAGGCGCGTTGCAGGTGAAAAACAGGTCCGATGCCTTGCGCTCGACCATCAGCTCGAACAGGGGCTTGGTATTGAGCACCGGCTGCGGGCCGCTGCCCGCGACCTTCAGGTCGGCTAGATCGCTCATGGCCGGTCGCGGCCGCTCACAGATTCCGGCCTTCGGCTTCATCTTCAACGATCATCAGGTCACCGTCGCCCTCGACCGGTTTGTTCTCACGCTTGCTGTCCAGCTTGACGCGCAGGCGCAGCTCGTTCTTCGAATCGGCGTTGCGGAGCGCGTCCTCGTAGGAGATCAGTCCCTTCTCGTACAGGTCGAACAGGGCCTGGTCGAAGGTATTCATGCCGAGCCGGGTCGAGCGCGCCATGATGTCTTTGATCTTGGCCACTTCGCCGCGGAAAATCAGGTCCTGGATCAGGGGCGAGTTGAGCATGATCTCCATGGCGGCGATGCGGCCGGCGCCCGCCTCGCGCGGGATCAGCCGCTGCGAGATCAGGGCGCGGATATTCAGCGACAGGTCCATCAGCAGCTGTTCGCGGCGCTCCTCGTTGAAGAAATTGATGACGCGGTCGAGCGCCTGGTTGGAACTGTTGGCGTGCAGCGTGGCCAGCACCAGGTGGCCGGTCTCGGCGAACTGGATGCCGTATTCCATGGTCTCGCGATCGCGGATCTCGCCGATCAGGATCACGTCGGGAGCCTGGCGCAGGGTGTTCTTGAGCGCCGCATGCCAGGAGTCGGTATCGACGCCGACCTCACGGTGGGTGATGACGCAGCCCTTGTGCGGGTGCACGTACTCGACCGGATCCTCGATCGTGACGATATGGCCGCGGGTCTTCTCGTTGCGGTAGCCCACCATCGAGGCGAGCGTGGTGGACTTGCCCGAACCGGTGCCACCGACCACGATCACCAGGCCGCGTTTGGAGAGCACCACCTCGCGCAGGATCGGCGGCAGGTCGAGCTCCTCGAAGGTCGGAATCTTGGCGTTGATGGTGCGGATGACGCAGCCGGTGTGGCCCTGCTGCACGAAGGCGCTGACGCGAAAGCGGCCGATGCCCGGCGGTGCAATGGCGAAATTGCATTCCTTGGTGGCATCGAATTCCTTCGATTGACGGTCGCTCATGATGGAACGCACCAGGATCGCCGACTGCTCGCTGCTCAGCGCGCGATCCATCTGCGGACGAATCTCGCCGTCGACCTTGATCGCCGGCGGAAAACCCGTCGTCAGAAACAGGTCGGAAGCCCCTTTTTCGATCACGCGCCGGAGCAGATCCTGCATGAGCTTGATGGCTTGTTCGCGATCCATCAGAGGGCGTCCTTGTTCTGGGCCTTGTAGCGGGCCTCTTCCTTGCTGACCAGGCCCTTGGTGACCATCTCGCTCAGGCACTGGTCGAGGGTCTGCATGCCGGTCGCTCCGCCGGTCTGGATGGAGGAGTACATCTGCGCCACCTTGCCCTCGCGGATCAGGTTACGGATCGCCGGCGTGCCGATCATGATCTCGTGCGCCGCGACGCGCCCGCCGCCGACCCGCTTGAGCAGGGTCTGGGAAATCACCGCGCGCAGCGATTCGGAGAGCATCGAGCGCACCATTTCCTTTTCCTCGCCGGGGAACACGTCCACGACGCGGTCGATGGTCTTGGCCGCCGAGCTGGTATGCAGGGTGCCGAAGACCAGGTGCCCGGTCTCGGCCGCGGTCAGGGCCAGCCGGATGGTTTCCAGGTCGCGCATTTCGCCGACCAGCACGATGTCCGGATCTTCGCGCAGCGCCGAGCGCAGGGCCTCGCTGAAGCCCAGCGTATCGCGCTTGACCTCGCGCTGGTTGATCAGGCAGCGCTTGGACTCGTGCACGAATTCGATCGGATCCTCGATGGTGATGATGTGATCGGGCCGGTTCTCGTTGCAGTGATCGATCATGCCCGCCAGCGTGGTGGACTTGCCCGAGCCGGTCGGGCCGGTGACCAGCACCAGGCCGCGCGGCAGCATGCACAGGTCGCGGAAGATCTTCGGCACCTGCAGTTCATCGAGATTGAGGATGGTGGAGGGAATATTGCGGAATACGGCGCCGGCGCCGCGGTTCTGGTTGAAGGCGTTGACACGGAAGCGCGCAAGCTTTGGAATCTCGAAGGAAAAATCGGTCTCGAAGAACTCCTCGTAGGCCTTGCGCTGCTTGTCGTTCATGATGTCGTAGACCATGCTGTGCACTTCCTTGTGGGTCAGTGCCGGCATGTTGATGCGCTTGACGTCACCGTCGACGCGGATCATCGGCGGTACACCCGCGGACAGGTGCAGGTCGGAGGCGTTATTCTTGACGGCAAACGCCAGGAGTTGTGCGATATCGACCGCCATCAGTGTGCCTCGTTTTGCCGCCGTCGCGTTCCTGAGGAGCCGCCGCAGTATAACGGAGGGACTCGACCCTCAATATGTTAACCCTTCCGCAGAATTCGCCTATGGCTGAGAGCCCGGCCGCAAGGCTACACCAGCTGCGCGCGCGGATTGCAGCGGCGGCCGCAGCAGCGGGCCGGACCGAGCAGTCCGTCACAGTCGTGGCCGTGAGCAAGGGGCACGGCGCGGACGCGGTGCGCGCGATGGCGCAGCTGGGTGTCGAGCACTTCGGCGAGAGCTACGTGCAGGAGGCGCTGCCGAAGATGGATGCACTCGCCGGGCTGGAACTGAACTGGCACTTCATCGGCCGCCTGCAGGCCAACAAGACTCGCGGCGTCGCCGAGCGTTTCGCCTGGGCCCACGGCGTCGACCGGCTGCGCATTGCCGAACGCCTGGCCGCCCAGCGTCCGCACTACGCTCCGCCGCTCAATGTCTGCCTGCAGGTGCAGCTGGCCACCGACGCCAACCGGGGCGGAGTCGCCGCCGCGCATCTGCCCGCCCTCGCCGCCGGGGTGGCGGCCCTTCCGGCGCTGCGCCTGCGCGGCCTGATGTGCATGCTGCCCGAAGGACTGGACGCGGCAGCGCAGCGCGCCCGGTTCGCCTCCGTGCATGCCCTGCTCGTGCAGCTCAATGGCAGCGGGGCGAAACTCGATACGCTCTCGATGGGCATGAGCGGCGATTTCGAGGCGGCCGTTGCCGCCGGCACCACGCTGGTGCGCATCGGCACCGCGCTGTTTGGCTCGCGTAACGCGCAACCGGACCCGTAGAATGCCGCACCTCAAGGCGCCCCACCGGGCGAAGACCGGTCCATGAATACGACGGCACAGATCGCGTTCCTCGGCGGCGGCAACATGGCCCGGGCCCTGATCCAGGGCCTGCTGCGCCAGGGCTTCAGCTCCTCGCAGCTGCGCGTGGGCGAGCCGCTGGCGGCACAGCGCGAGCGCCTGCAGCGTGATTTCGGCCTGCTCGCCACGGCGGACAATCATGCCGCGATCGCCGGCGCCGCTGTGGTCGTGCTCGCGGTCAAGCCCCAGCAGATGAACGAAGTGCTGGCGGCCGCCCGGCCTGCACTCGAGCGCGCCCGCCCGCTGCTGCTGTCGATCGCTGCGGGCCTGCAGATCGCCGATATCGCGGCGGCCAGTCCGGGCCTGCCCATCGTGCGTGCCATGCCCAATCGGGCGGCGCTGGTCGGCGCCGGCGCCACCGGCCTGTATGCGGAGCCTGCAGTCAGCGCCGAGGCGCGCGCGCTGGCCGCAAGCATCATGGGTACGGCGGGCAGCGTCTTCTGGGTCCCGCGCGAGTCCGATCTCGACATTGTCACCGCGCTGTCGGGGGGTGGAGCGGCCTATTTCTTCCTGCTGGCCGAACGGCTTGCCGCCGCTGCGGCAGCGCTCGGACTGGACGCTGACACGGCGCGGGCCCTGGCCACGCAGACGCTGCGCGGCGCAGGCGCACTGGCGGGCGGCAGCGAATCCCTGGCTGAACAGCGCGCGGCCATCACCAGCAAGGGCGGCACGACCGAGGCCGCCCTGGCGAGCCTCGAGCAGGGCGGATTCGATAAACTCATCGCCGCGGCGGTCAGCGCGGCGACGCGGCGCGGTGCGGCCCTGGCGGCCCAATTCGGCCGGTCCGGGCCCTCGCGGCTCAGCCCACGCGCCCCACATTCCTAGGGAACACAGCCATGGCAGCACTGCTCTACGTGTTGGATACCTTGTTGAGCCTGGCGCAGCTCGCCTTGCTGCTGCGCCTGCTGCTGCAATGGGCGCGCGCCGATTTCCGCAATCCGCTGGTGCGGGCCGTGGTGCAGCTTACCAATCCGGTGCTGGTGCCGCTGCGCCGGCTCCTGCCCGCCGTGGGCCAGATCGACAGCGCCTCGGTCGTGGCGGTCGTCGCGCTGGCCCTGTTGCGCATAAGCCTCACGACGCTGCTGGCCGGCCTGGGGCTCCCACCGGCACTGCTGTGGGTGGAACTGGCGACACTGCAGATTCTGCGCACCGTCCTGTGGATCTATTTCTTCGCGATCTTCCTTTACGCCACCCTGTCACTGATCGCGCCCGGCACCTATTCCCCGGCACAGGGCGTGCTGACGGCACTGTGCGAGCCGGTGCTGCGGCCATTCCGGCGGCTTATTCCGCCGCTCGCCAATCTGGATTTGTCGCCGCTGTGGGCGGGCATTCTCATCCAGGCACTGCTGATACTGCTGCGCTGAAGCACTCCCCGGCCCCTGCGCCAGTAAGGGGCAACAGCCATTGCCGCCATGGGTTTAGCCGCGCATCTGCAGTGCGCGTCTAGCAGGCGGCCGCGCCGGGCGACTGCGGCGCGGCCGCCGGAAACGGAACGCGTGCGCCAAAGCCTAGAATAAAAGGCATTTGCGTCGCGCGCTGCTTGTGATATGTTCCGCAGCGATTCACGGATTGCGTGATCGATTTTCAGAACTGACTGCCAAACTCGAGGAGATTCAGCAATGGCGAAGAAAGGTGGGGCACCGACCAAGTCGGAAATCCTGGCTACGATTTCAAAAGATACCGAGCTATCCCGCAAGCAGGTCAACGAGGTATTTGACTCCCTGAACGGGATCGTCAAGAAGAGTCTGCGCGGCAATGGGCTGTTCACGCTGCCCGGCCTGCTCAAGCTCAAGGTGGTGAAGAAGCCTGCCACCAAAGCCCGCGAAGGCGTCAATCCCTTCACCGGCGAGAAGATGATGTTCAAGGCCAAGCCAGCGAGCAAGAAAGTGCGCGCGCTGCCGCTCAAGAGCCTCAAGTCGATGGTGAACTAGAGCTCCACTGGCCGTTTACCGCGCCTGCAGGTGCGGTTTTAGTCGCCATTCTGAGGGCCCGGTCCTGCGTGCAGGTGCCGGGCCCTTTGTTTTGTGGCATCCGGCCATTCCTCGCCGATGCACGCCTGCAGCTCGTGCAGCCGGCCGTGAAAGAAATGTCCGACACCCGGCAGCATGCGCACGCGGGCCTGTGGCGCCACGCGTGCCGCCCAGCTGCGCACGCTCTCCGGCGCGACGATCTCATCGGCACTGCCCTGGACGATCAGCCAGTCGCACCGCGGAATCACCAGGCCTTCGAAGCTGATGCGATCGACCGCCGGGGCGACGCTGATCAGCCACAGCGGATCAGCCGCGGCGGCGGCGCGAATCGCGACCGCGGCGCCAAAGGAAAATCCGGCCAGCAGGAGCGGTACGGACGGCCAGCGCCGGCGCGCCCAGGCGACGGCCGCGAGCGTGTCGGCGGTTTCGCCCACGCCCTCATCGTGACGGCCCTCGCTGCCGCCGACGCCACGAAAATTGAAGCGCAGCGTCGCCGCGCCGCCCAGGCGCAGCGAGCGCGCCAGGGTGTGCACCACCTTGTTGTGCAGGGTGCCGCCAAAGAGCGGGTGAGGATGGCAGACGACGGCCGCAAAGCGCGGCGCAACGTCCGCCCCGGGCTCCTCGACCAGCGTCTCGAGCCGGCCCGCCGGCCCTTCGATGAGGGCGGCGGGGGCGAGGGCTGGCCCATTAGTCACGCTTGGCGCCGGGCGCAAAATCCAGCGAGGCAGAATTGATGCAGTAGCGCTGGCCCGAAGGGCGCGGGCCGTCGTCGAACACATGGCCCAGGTGCGCGTCACAGCGCGCGCAGCTGACTTCGGTGCGCACCATGCCGAGCGAGTGATCGGTATGGGTCCGCACCCGCTCCCCGGCGAGCGGCAGCCAGAAACTCGGCCAGCCGGAACCGCTGTCGTACTTGGTCTGCGAGCTGAACAGCTCGGCACCGCAGCACACGCAGCGATACACGCCCTCATCCTGGTGATGCGCGTACGCGCCGCTGAAGGCCCGTTCCGTGCCTTTCTCCCGCGTCACGTGATACTGGAGCGGGCTCAGCCGCGCGCGCAGTTCCGCTTCGTCCGGAATCTTGTCAGTCATGGGATGTCTCCTCCGGCTAATGCGCCCCGGCCAGGCGCACGAGCTGGCGGTTGAGGCGGCGGGTGAACTCGGCGGGCTGTTCCACCTGGCCGGAATCCGTCAGACAGGCCTGATCGTAAAGCAAGCGGGCCAGATCGTCGAAGTCCGCGCCCTTGCCCAGCTGGTCGAGGTACCGGACCAGGGCATGCCCGACGTTCAGCTCCAGCGTCGCCTGCGTCGCGGGGGGAGTCTGGCCCTGGGCCTGCAGCAATCGACGCATCGATTCCGACAGACCGCTCTCGTCGCGCACCAGGCAGGCCGGTGAATCCTCCAGCCGCGCGCTCGGGCGCACTTCACGGACCCGATCGCCCAGGGCGTCCTTGCAGCGCTTCAGCAGCCCCTTGCTTTCCTTGAGCGCGGCGTCGGCACGCTCCTTGTCGCCCAGCTCGGCGAGCGCGCCGAGCTGCAGGTCGCCGCGCGCCGCATCCTTGAAACGCTTGCCCGAGTACTCGCCCAGCTGGCCCATCACCCACTCATCGATGCGGTCCGCGAGCAGCAGGACCTCGACGCCCTTCTTGCGCAGCAGTTCGATATGCGGGCTGCCGCGCGCGGCCGCGTGATTCTCCCCGATGACATAGTAAATCAGCTCCTGGCCGGATTTCATACGCGCCACGTAATCGGCCAGGCTGACGTTTTCCTCGTCCCCGGCATCGGCGGTGCTGGCAAAGCGCAGCAGTGGCAGGATGCGCTCGCGATTCGAGGGATCCTCGCTCAGGCCTTCCTTGAGCACGCGGCCGAATTCCTTCCAGAAACTGGCGTACTTCGCGGCATCCTCGCTGGCAAGCCTGGTCAGCAGATCCAGCGCCCGGCGCGTCAGCGCGTTGCGCATCGCCTCGACCTGCTCGTCCTGCTGGAGCAGTTCGCGCGAGATGTTCAGCGGCAGGTCGCTCGAATCGATGACGCCCTTGATGAAGCGCAGGTACAGCGGCAGGAACTGCTCGGCGTTGTCCATGATGAACACTCGCCGCACGTAGAGCTTCAGACCCCGCGCTGCCTCGCGCTGCCA
>DASWFL010000128.1:0-5785 GCA_036394255.1 Steroidobacteraceae bacterium | reverse complement strand
GACCTCCCTGTCGCTGTTGCAATTACACCGGGGAGTGCAGGCACGCGAGCGGGCACTGCAGCTCTTTGCCTCGCTCGGTGTGTGGGATACTGAACACAACAACGGGGTGCTGATCTACATCCTGCTGGCCGACCGGAGCGTGGAGATCATCGCCGACCGGGCCGTCGCCCAGCGCATTGCCGAGACGGAATGGAGGGCTTTGTGCACGGAAATCGCGGCGCAATGCGGCCGCGGCGAGTACGCGGCGGCATGTTGCATGGCGGTGCGCAGCGTAGGGCAGCGCCTGGCACGGCTGTATCCGGCGGCCGGCGGCGATGGCAACGAACTGCCCAATCAGCCGATACTTCTCTAGAATCAGCGGCATGAAGCTCGCGAATCCTGCGCTGAAGTGGGCAGCCTGGTCGCTCCTGTGCGCCTTGGCCGGCTGTTCCCTGATCAGGGCGCCCTGGACGCGCCAGTCGGCGCCGGCACAGCCAGGCCCGCCGGCAGCGGAGACGCCGACCGAGCAGGCACTGCCCGCCCCCGTGGCGACCCATAAGTTCCCGCTCGACGTCGAGAATGAGGACGTGTTCGGCGTCGTGCAGATCACCGTGGCCTCGAAGCAGGACACGCTCCCGGATATCGCGCGGCGCTTCAATGTCGGCTACGAGGAGATCGTGCGCGCCAATCCGGGCGTGGATCCGTGGATTCCCGGGGCCGGGCGCCACATCGTGGTGCCGACACAGTTCGTGCTGCCCAACGCGCCGCACGAGGGCGTGGTCATCAATCTGGCGGCGATGCGCATCTATTATTTTCCCAGGCACAAGCCCGGGGAGACGCCGCTCGTCTACACCCATCCCATCGGCGTGGGCAAGGTGGGCTGGCGCACGCCGGAGGGCGTGACGAAAATCGTCTCCCGCGAGGAAAACCCCACCTGGCGCCCGAGCGCGGGAGTGCGCAAGGAACACGCGGACAACGACGATCCGGTGCCCGCGGTCGTGCCTCCGGGCCCCGACAATCCGCTCGGCAGATACAAGTTCAACCTCGCCTGGCCCAGCTACCTGATTCACGGCACCAACAAGCCCTACGGGGTCGGACTGCGCTCCAGCCACGGCTGCATTCGCCTGTATCCGGAGGACATCCAGAAATTCTACGAAGCCGTGCCCCTCGGCACGCAGGTGCGGGTGGTCAACCAGCCCTTCCTGTTCGGCTGGCACGACGGCCAGCTGTACCTGCAGGCCTATACCGTATTCGAGGACGATGCGCGCAACTGGACCAAGGCGCAGAAGGCGCTGCTCATGAAGTCGATGTCACCGCGCCTGGAGAAGCTGCTCAAGGCCAGTGGCACGAGCATCGACTGGGAAGCGGTGACGCGCGTGGCGCAGGCGCCGCGCGGAGTCGCAGTGCCGGTGAGCGGCGGGGCGGGCAGCCTCGAAGCGGTGCTGGCGGATGCGCCACTGGTGCAGAATCGCATTCCGGAAGGCGCCAACTGGGATGGTGCGGACGAGGTCGACGCCGACGTGCAGAGCTACCAGCAGCTGCTTTCGGAGCGCGAGAGCAAGCCCGCGCCGGTGAGTGATGCTCCACAATCCAAGCCCCGTGGTTGACAGCTCTGCCGAGGCCGCGGGGCCGGCGCCGATCGTGCCGCTGCCGAGGGCGGTGACCGCCTTCGTCGGCCGCACCCTCAAGGGACCCCTCGACACGCCGACTGCGATCGGCAGTTTCGCCGAGTACCAGCAGCTTTTCGGGGGGCTCTGGCAGCCGGCGCCGCTGAGTTACGCGGTCGAGCAGTTTTTTGAAAGTGGCGGCCAGCAGGCCCTCATCGTGCGCGTTGCCAACGGTGCCCGGCCTGCGAACCTGCGGTTGCCGGCGGGTCCGGAGGCCCTGCTGCTGCGCGCGCTCGCGCCCGGCACCCGCGAATACCTGCGGGCCTCGGTCGATTACGACGGCATCCCCACCGGCGCCGAGGATCAGTTCAACCTCGTGCTGCAGCGGCTGCGCGCGCCGGACTCGGAGTGGATCGAGGAACAGGAGATCCTGCGCCGCCTGTCCGTGCTGCCCGGGTCGGAACGCGCGGTGGATCGCGTGCTGTCGGCCTCGCGACTGATGCGCGTCGCCGCTCCTTTGCCGGCGCAGCGGCCGGACCCCACCCGGCCTGAGCAAGCGGGCGGCGTCATCGGCTATGTGGCGGCTGGTGCCGACGGTGGCGACGGCGCGGATCTCAGCGACTACGATCTGATCGGCGATGCCGTCGCCCGCAGCGGGCTGTTTGCGCTGCGTGCCGGGCCGCGCTTCGAGCTGCTGTGCCTGCCGCCACCAGGGCGCGACGCCGATGTGGGCCTCGCGGCCTGGCTGGTGGCGGCGCGGCTGTGCCGCGACCGCCAGGCCATGCTCATCGTCGATCCGCCCGGCAGCTGGGACAGTCCGGAGGCGGCCCTCGCGGGCGCCGCCCACTGGCCATTTCACAGTGGCAACGCGCTGCTGTTCCTGCCGCGGATCAATGCCGCCGATCGTCTGCGCGGGCGCAGCGAACGGTTTGCTCCCTGTGGCGTCGTCGCCGGTTTCCTGTCGCGTTGCGACGCCGCGCGCGATGCCGCCGCGGGTGATGCCGCTGCGGGTGATGCCGCCGCGGGCGATCAGGCTGCGCGCCGTGAGACTGCCGGCACACAGCTGAACACGGTCGCACGCATGAGCTTGCTGCGCGGCTCGCTGCGGCCGCAGTTCCCACTCGACGAGGCGCAGCGCCAGCAACTGCTGCAGCACGGTGTCAACGGCTTCGGGGACCTGCGGCAGGGCCTCGCTGCGATGCGCGGCGCGCGCACGCTGATGCCGGAGAGCGCTGCCCCGGGCGCAACGGGGGATCTGCCGGCACGCCGGCTGAGCCTGTGGCTGCAGGCCTGCATCCTGGAGGGCACGCGCTGGACGCGACTGACCAGCGGCGGAGCAGTGCAGTGGCAGCAGGTGCGCACGCAGACCGAGGCATTCCTGGCCACCGTCGCGGCGTCCGGGGCTTTCGGCGCTGATCGGGACGAGCAGCGCTACTTCGTGATCTGCGATGAGCGGCTCAACACGGCCGAGTCGGCCGCGCAGGGAAGCTGTCGCCTGCTGTTTGGTTTCGCCGTCAGCGACGCGGCCGAATATCAATCCTGGCTCGTGACTCATGAGCGCAGCGGCAGCAGCGTTCGTGCGGTGAGCAGCAACCGCCTGGCGATCGCGGGTGCGCGCGTCGCCGCGGAGATCGAAACGGCAATATTGCGTCAGCTGGTGAGCGCGGCCTGAGGCTAGCCGCCCGGAGTATCATGGCACCATGCCGGAACGATACGTCATTTTTTCGCACGGCCGGGAAGGCGAGCCGTGGAGCCGAAAGATCGTGGGACTTGCCGACATCGCGCGCAACGAGGGGTATCGCGCCGATTCGCTCGACTACCGCGGCATTGAATCGCCGCGGGAGCGGATCGCCAAACTGGTCGAGCACTGCCAGAAACTGCCGGGCGAGCTCGTGCTCGCCGGTTCGAGCCTCGGCGGATATGTCGCCGTGGCCGCCGCCTCGCTCCTGCATGCCCGCGGGGTCTTCCTGCTGGCACCGGCCCTGCTGATGGATGATCTGCCACCACTCCGCAAGGGTGTGATCGACTGTCCGACGACCATCGTGCACGGCTGGCGCGATACCGTGGTGCCCCCGGCGCACAGCATCGCCTTCGCGCGCCAGTATCGGGCGACGCTGCATCTGCTCGACACCGATCACCGCATGTACGATCAGCTGCAGTCGATCAACCATTTCTTCGCTCATTTCCTGGTGGCGATCGATCTGCGGCTGGGATTCCGTTAGCAGGCCCGGGCGCGCAATTCCATGGACTCGTTCCTGGCCCGATTCCTTGCGCTCTGGACGCGCGCCCGGCTAGAACCGGCGGACGTCGCGGCGCGGCTGCGCGACAGTGCCGCGCCGGTCTGTTATGTGCTGGAGCGGCGCAGTCCGGTTGATCTCGCGGTGCTGCGCACGGTCTGCACCAGTGCGCGCCTGCCGCGCCCGCGCCGGCGGCTGCTGGCCTCGGCGCAGGTTTCCGTGCGCGCCGCCTTCGCGCTGGAGCGGCCGGTCGGATTCTGGCGCAGCCGCCTCGATCGGCGCGCGCCGGCGGAGCTCGCCGTGCTCATCAATGCGTTGCGCGGCGACGCAACGCTCGACGTCGTGCTCGTGCCCACGGCGGTTTTCTGGGGCCGGGCACCGCAGAAGGAGCGCTCGCTGTTCCGCCTGATGCTGGCCGAGGACTGGGCGATCGGCAGCCGTCTGCGACGCGGCTTCGCCGTGCTGGTCAACGGCCGCAATGTGATGGTGCAGATGGGTGATGCCGTCTCGCTGCGCAGCCTGCTCGCTGGTGAAGCCGACACGGCCTTGGCGGCGCGCCGCGTGGCGCGCGCCCTGCGCGGGCAGCTGGCGCGGGCGCGGGCGGCGCGCATCGGGCCCGACCTGTCACACCGCCGCACCATCGTCGCCGAGGTCCTGCGCTCGCGCGCGGTGCGCCAGGTTGTCGCGCAGATGTCGCGCGATCGCGCCGGTGACAGCCGGCGCCTGGCACTGCTGGAGGCACGGCGCTGCATCGATGAGATCGCCGCCAATTACTCGCACGCCTTCGTGACCTTCGCATCGCTCCTGCTCACCCGGCTGTGGAACCGGCTGTACGACGGGGTGGAACTCACGCACGTCGAGCGTACCCTGCAGCAGGTGGCGGACGGGAACGAGCTGGTCTACGTGCCCTGTCACCGCAGCCACATGGACTATCTGCTGCTCTCCTACGCGATCTACCGGCGCGGTTACGCGGTGCCGCACGTGGCCGCGGGCGTCAACCTGAACCTGCCGGTCGTGGGCCGGTACCTGCGCAAGGGGGGTGGATTCTTCATGCGGCGGAGCTTCCGCGGCAGTTCCCTCTACACCGCGGTGTTCATGCAGTACCTGGCGGCGATCATGGCGCGCGGCCATGCGATCGAGTATTTCATCGAAGGCGGACGGAGCCGGAGCGGCCGGCTGCTGGCGCCCATGACCGGCATGCTGTCGATGACCGTGCGCAGCTACCTGCGCCAGCCGCGCCGTCCGGTGGTGTTCGTGCCCGTGTACTTCGGCTACGAACGGATCTGGGAAGGTGCCACCTACATCAACGAACTGGCCGGACTGCCCAAGGAAAAGGAGTCGATCGGCGTGCTGTTGCGCAGCCTCCATCGCCTGCGCGAGCGCTTCGGGCGCGTGCACGTCAACCTGGGTGAGCCGATACACCTGGACCGGCTGCTCGAGCGCCATGCGCCGGGCTGGCGCACGGCCGGTGCCAATGTCCAGGAGCGGCCGCGCTGGGTCGGAGCGCTGGTCGATGAGCTGGCCGAGACTGTGATGCGCAATATCAACTCCGCCGCCGCAGTGACGCCGGTGAACCTGCTGGCTCTGGCGCTGCTGGCGACGCCGCGGCACATGGCGCTCGGCAGTGAACTGCAGCTGCAGCTGGAAACGCTCCTGTCGGTACTGCGCCTGGTCCCGTACAGCGATCGGGTCACGATCACGGAGCTGAGCGCGCCCGCCATCGTCGAGTATGGCATCAGGCTGCAGCTGATCACTCGCGAGACGCACCGCGCCGGGGAGTTCGTGCGCATGAGTGCCGAGAACGCGGTGCTGGCCGCTTATTACCGCAACAACGTCCTGCACCTGCTGGCGCTGCCCTCGCTGGTGGCCTGCTGTTTTCTGGGCAATGCCGAGTTGTACGCTGGAGACATCGAGCGCTTCGCCAGCCGCATCTATCCCTACGTGGCCGCCGAGCTGTCCCTG
>DASWFL010000127.1:0-2842 GCA_036394255.1 Steroidobacteraceae bacterium | reverse complement strand
GCCACCGCCACGGCGGAGGCGCAGGCCGCTTTCGGCAACGGCGAGGTGTACCTCGAACGCTTCATCCGCCAGGCGCGCCACATCGAGGTGCAGATCCTGGGCGACGGCCAGCGCGTGGTTCACTGCTTCGAGCGCGAATGCTCGCTGCAGCGACGCCGCCAGAAAGTGTGGGAAGAAGCGCCCTCGGCCGCCATCAGCGAGGCCACGCGCGCGGCGCTGTGCGAATCGGCGCTGCGGCTGGCCCATGCCGTGGCCTACCGCGGCGCGGGCACGCTCGAATACCTGTACGACGACGACACGCGCGAGTTCTTCTTCATCGAGATGAACACGCGCATCCAGGTCGAGCACCCCGTCACCGAGATGATCACCGGCATCGACCTCGTGAAGGAGATGCTGCGCATCGCGCTGGGCCAGCCGCTGCGCCTGCAGCAGGAAGACATCCGGCTGACCGGCGCGGCCATCGAAGTGCGCATCAACGCCGAGAACGCCGCGAAGAACTTCATGCCCAGCCCGGGCCTCGTGTCGCAGCTCGTGGTGCCGGGCGGCCCCGGCGTGCGCTTCGACACCATGCTGTTCCCCGGCTGCACCGTGCCGGCGTACTACGACTCGCTGCTGGGCAAGCTGATCGTGCACGACACCGATCGCGCCGGTGCACTGGCCCGCATGCGGCGCGCGCTCGACGAGCTGCAGGTCGAAGGCATCCACACCACGATCCCGCTGCACCGCGCACTGTGCGAGGACGCGGGCGTGGCGCAGGCCGCATTCCACACGGGCTTTCTCGAAACCTGGCTGGCGTTGAATCCGCTGGCCGACGCACCCGCCCCACTTGCGGAGGTGACCGCATGACCGCTGCCAGCACCCTCCCCACCCAGGCCCGCTACAGCTTCGGCGGCGACGAGCACCTGTTCGTCGAGATCAGCGAAGAGATGTCGCTGCCCGCGTTCTTCAAGGGCATGGCCATCTGCAATGAGCTGCGCCGCCGCGCACAGGCGGGCGAGATCACGGGCGTGACCGAGATCTGTCCGGCCAACGCCGCCTACCTCGTGCGCTTCGATCCCGATGCGATCGCGCCCGACGCACTGCTCGCCACGCTCAAAGACATCGAAGCGGGCCTGGGCGATGCCGACCTGCAGATGCAGACGCGCATCGTCGAGATTCCCGTGCTCTACAACGACCCGTGGACGCACGAGACGCTGATGCGCTTTCGCGAGCGGCACCAGGACCCGTCGGGCACCGACATCGAGTACGCGGCGCGCATCAACGGCCACGTCTCGGTCGAGGCCTTCATCGAGGCGCACTCGTCGGCGCCCTGGTTCGTGTCGATGGTCGGCTTCGTGGCCGGCCTGCCCTTTCTGTTCCAGATGGTCGAGCGCCAGCGCCAGATCCAGGTGCCCAAATACCTGAGCCCGCGCACCGACACGCCCAGGCTCACGCTGGGCCACGGCGGTTGCTTCAGCTGCATCTACTCGGTGCGTGGTGCGGGCGGCTACCAGATGTTCGGTGTCACGCCCGCGCCCATCTTCGACCCGGCGCAACGGCTGTCCTACCTGAAGGAGCTGATGGTGTTCTTCCAGCCCGGCGACATCGTCAAGTACAAGCCCATTGACCGCGCCGAGTACGACCGCCAGATCGCGCAGGTCGAGGCCGGCACCTACGCGCTGCGCATCGCGCCAGTGTCGTTCTCGCTCAACGATTTCCTGGCCGACCCGGGCGGCTACAACCAACAGCTCCTGAAAGTGCTCCATGGCGATTGAAGTGCTCAAGCCCGGCCTCGCGACCAGCGTGCAGGACGCCGGCCGCCCCGGCTACTACCACCTGGGCATTCCGCTGTCGGGTGCGCTCGACCAGCAAAGCCTGGTGCTCGCAAACCTGCTGGTCGGCAACGACGAAGGTGCGGCCGTCATCGAAAGCACGCTGCTCGGGCCCGAGCTGCAGTTCGACGCGCCCGCGCTGGTGGCCGTGACCGGCGCCGACGCGAAGATCAAGCTCAACGTCAATGAGGTGCCACGCAATACTGCATTCGCGGTGCAGGCCGGCGACAGGCTCGGCTTCGACTTCATGAAGCTCGGCGCGCGCATGTGCATCGCCGTGGCCGGCGGCATCGACGTGCCGGTGGTGCTGGGCAGCCGCTCGACCTACAGCTTGGGCGCATTCGGCGGCTTCAACGGACGCAAGCTGCTGGCCGGCGACAGACTGCCCGTGGGAGTACCGTCCGCCACCGCCCGCGCGGGTCGCACGGTGCAGGCCGCATTGCTGCCGGTGCTCGACAAGGAAGTGGTCCTGCGTGTGCTGCCGGGCATCTACTTCCACCGACTGCAGGAGGTGTCGGTGCAAAGCTTCTTTGCCGACACCTGGACCGTCGGTTCCGAGGCCGACCGCATCGGCTACCGCTACAAGAACGGCACGCCGCTGAAGTTCCACGAGCGCACGCCGCCATTCGGCGCGGGTGACGACCCGTCGAACATCGTCGATGCGGGCTACCCATACGGTTCCATCCAGGTGCCGGGCGGACGCGAACCGATCATCCTGCACCGTGATGCGGTCTCGGGCGGCGGCTACGCGATGGTGGGCACCGTCATCAGCGCCGACATGGATCTCATCGCCCAGATGCAGCCAAACCACAAGGCACGCTTTGTCGAAGTCGATATGGCGCAGGCACTCGAAGCACGCGCCGAGCGGCGGCGAAGAATCGAGCGCTTGCGCGCAGCGCTCTCGGCCTGAGCGCGGCCCTCTTCGTCCCTCTCAAGAGAGCCGATGACAACCAAGGAAGCGGTCGAGTTCGCCACTCTGGAATGGGTGCCGTAGTTCAACCACCATCGCCCGCCTGGACCCATCGGGCATC
>DASWFL010000126.1:0-1592 GCA_036394255.1 Steroidobacteraceae bacterium | reverse complement strand
CCACGGACGGCCGTACCATCCGCAGACGCAAGACAAGGGCTAGCGGTTTCATCAACTCAACCGCATTCAGAACGGAAATTAGCAATTTTGTTATAGGCAGCCCTGCCAAGAATGGCTGCCGACGCTTTTAACCGGGCGCTGCCGGGTTAATTAAGAGATCCAGAAACATCTGGCTAGCCTGTGTATCGCCGACCAATTTTGCCCTCACGCGGCGGCTAAAAGGGGCCTGACCCTGAGCGCTTTGCATTCTGGGGATATCGCGCAAATTCTGTAGTGACCCCAAGATTGCCTACGGGCAACTGGCCTATGGCAAGTTTGGCAATGCCTTTGAGCCATATCGGGAGATGACAGTTGAAGAACTCTTTCCCCTTGCAGCTGCACGTCCCAGAGCCGGCCGCCCGGCCGGGGCAGCCCCCGGACTTCAGCTGGGTGAAGGTGCCGGCGGCAGGTTCAGTCACACGTCCCGATATCAGCGTGGAGCCGGCTGCTATACGCGAGCACGCCTACGCGCTGATCCGCGTGCTTGACAACAACGGTGCCGCAGTCGGCCCGTGGGATCCAAAGCTGGACCCCGAGACACTGCATCGCGGTCTGCGGGCGATGATGCTGACGCGGGCGTATGACAACCGGATGTTCCGTGCTCAGCGCCAGGGCAAGACGTCGTTCTACATGCCTTGCACGGGGGAGGAGGCAATCGGGGTTGCGCAGGCCATGGCGCTCGACCACCGCGACATGACTTTCCCGACCTACCGGCAGCAGGGACTGCTCATCGCCCGTGGCTGGCCGTTGGTCGACATGATGAACCAGGTATTCTCCAACTCAAGGGACCGGCTGAAGGGCCGCCAGATGCCGGTTATGTATTCCAGCAAGGCGGTGGGATTTTTCTCTATCGTCGGCAATCTGGCCACGCACTTCCCACAGGCTGTCGGTTGGGCCATGGCCTCGGCCATCAGGCACGACGACCGGATCGCCGCGGGGTGGATCGGAGAGGGTGCCACCGCGGAGGGCGATTTCCACCACGCCCTGACGTTCGCCAGCGTCTATGGCGCCCCGGTCATCTTAAACATCGTGAACAACCAATATGCCATTTCATCCTTCCAGGGGATTGCGGGAGGCGAGCACACAACCTTTGCAGCGCGTGGCCTAGGTTATGGCCTGCCGGCCCTGCGTGTTGACGGGAACGACTTCCTGGCGGTGCATGCGGTGACCAGCTGGGCGGCCGATCGGGCACGATCGAACCTGGGCGCTACGGTCATCGAATTGCTCTCCTATCGCGCGTCGGCGCATTCCACGAGCGATGACCCGAGCAAATATCGGCCAGCCGACGAGGCCGGCCATTGGCCACTTGGCGATCCAATCGCACGCCTGCAGGCGCACCTGGTGGCACTTGAGGCGTGGTCGGACGAGCAGCATTCCCATCTGGCGGCCGAGGTGGATAGCGAGGTGCGTGACGCCCAGCGCGAGGCCGAAAGCTATGGCACGATGGGCACCGGCGAGCACCACAGCCCGGCGACGATGTTCGACGATGTCTTCAAGGAGATGCCCTGGCACCTTCGTCGTCAGCGGCAGGAACTGGGGTTCTGAACATGGCA
>DASWFL010000125.1:0-22958 GCA_036394255.1 Steroidobacteraceae bacterium | reverse complement strand
GTAGGCGCGAATATCCCCAATCTCCCGCCGCAACGCCGCCGCTGGCACGGTGGTCAGCTCGGCCAGCACTGAGTGATCGATCTGGAGTCCGGTGACATTGATGTCCTGGGGTCGGGGCAGCAGGCCGATGGCCCCGTCCTGCGCATCGCTCCGTCCGGCGCAGCGCTCGAGCATCCAGGCCAGCACGCGCAGATTCTCACCGTACCCCGGCCACAGAAATTTGCCCGCCTGGCTCTGGCGAAACCAGTTGACGTGAAAGATGCGGGGCGGCCGCGCCAGACGCCGGCCCACCTGGAGCCAGTGCGCGAAGTAATCGCCGAAGTTATAGCCGGCGAAGGGCTTCATCGCCATGGGATCGCGGCGCACGACGCCGACCTCTCCGGTAGCTGCCGCGGTGGTCTCGGAGGCCACCGCCGCGCCCATGAGGACGCCATGCTGCCAGCTGCGCGCTTCGTACACGAGTGGCGCGAGCTCGCGCCGCCGCCCGCCAAACACCAGTGCCGTGATCGGCACGCCGCGCGGATCCTCCGCCGCCGGCGTGTAGCCCGGATTGCGGGTCGCCGCCACGGTGAAGCGCGAGTTCGGATGGGCGGCCGGACCCATGCTCGCCTGGTAAGGGCGACCCTGCCAGTCAATCGCGGGCGCGCCCTCCTTACGGCCCTCCCACCAGGGCTCCAGGTCCGCTGTGAGGGCGACGTTCGTGTACAGCGTCTCGCGCCTGATCATGGCGTAGGCGTTGGAATTGGTGATCGTATTGGTGCCGGGCACCACGCCGAAATATCCCGCCTCCGGATTGATCGCCCACAGGCGGCCGTCACTCCCCGGATGGAGCCAGGCGATGTCGTCCCCGACGGTGTAGACCTTCCAGCCCGGCAGCGCCGCGGGCGGAATCAGCATGGCGAGATTGGTCTTGCCGCAGCCGGAAGGGAAAGCCGCGGCAATGTAGTGTGTTTCGCCCGCCGGGTTCTGCAGCCCCACAATGAGCATGTGTTCGGCCAGCCAGCCCTCGCTCCTGGCCTGGTAACTGGCGATCCGCAAGGCGTGGCATTTCTTGCCCAGCAGCGCATTGCCGCCATATCCGGAACCGAAGCTCTCGATGGCGAGCTCCTCCGGGTAGTGCATGATGAAGCGGCGCGCCGGATTCAGATCGCCGATGGAATGCAGCCCCCGCACGAAGCTCTTGCCCCGGGCGATGCGTTCGAGGGCCGGACCGCCCATGCGGGTCATCAGCCCCATGTTGAGCACGACGTAGGCGCTGTCGGTGATCTCAACGCCGCAGCGCGAGTAGGACGATGCGATCGGTCCCATGCAATAGGGCACGACGTAGAGCGTTCGACCGCGCATGCAGCCGCGGAACAGCTCGCGCATCCTGGCATGCGCCGCCGCCGGAGCCATCCAGTTGTTGTTCGGGCCCGCCTCTTCCTGGCCAGAGGTACAGATGTAGGTCAGATGCTCGACGCGCGCGACGTCGGTCGGCGCGGAGCGATACAGGAAGCACCCCGGGAAGTGCTCTGGATGGAGTTCGAGCAGCTCGCCGCGCCGTGCCAGCTCGCCGCGCAGCCGCCGGGCCTCCGCCTCGGAACCGTCGCACCAGTAGACCTGCTCCGGCTGTGTCAGGGCGGCGACCTCCGCGACCCAGTCCGCGACCATTGTGGCGGTTTCCGCCGCAGAATTGAGGGTGTGGGGCTCGATCGCCATGTCGTATCCTTGCAGGCCCGCCCCGCCCTTGAGCAGTGGGGTCTCCGGCAATTCTTAGGGGCCAGCGACCGCAATGTCCAGCAATTCGCCATGAGCGCGCTGACGGAAGTGTTCCGGCCCGCCGGCACGCTCGCGCGCGCGCTGGAAGGGTTTGTGGCCCGCCCGTCGCAGCTGCGCATGGCCGAACGCATCGCGCGCGCGCTGGCAGATCGGGAGCGCCTCCTGGTCGAGGCCGGTACCGGCACCGGCAAGACCTTCGCCTACCTCGTTCCAGCGCTCACCTCCGGGTTGCGGGTGCTGATCTCCACGGGGACGCGTACGCTCCAGGATCAGCTGTATAGCCGCGACATTCCACTGCTCGCCGGCGCGCTGGGCCGGCCATTGACGACGGCGCTGCTGAAGGGCCGTGCCAATTACCTCTGCCGGATCAAGCTCGGCGGCGGTGCCACGCAGGCCGCATTGTTCGGCGATGAGGAACAGGCCTTGCTGGGCGAGATTCGCGACTGGGCCGCGCGTACGCGCACGGGTGACCTGGCCGAAGTCGCCGCGCTCGGGGAATCCCATCCCCTGCGCGCCCAGCTCACCAGCACCCGCGAAAGTTGCACGGGCCAGCAGTGCGCGGAGTTCTCGCGCTGCCATGTCTTTGCGGCGCGGCGTGCGGCGCTCGCGGCTGAACTGGTGGTCGTCAATCATCATCTGCTGCTGGCGGATCTCGCCCTCAAGGAAGACGGCTTCGGCGAACTGCTGCCGGGTGTCGACGCGATGATCCTGGATGAGGCCCACCAGCTGCCGGATCTCGCCGCGGAGTGCTTTGGCCAGAGCTGCTCGAGCCGGCAAGTCGAAACGCTGCTCCTCGACGCGCGCCGCGAGCTGCTGCAGCTCGGACTGAATGCAGGCACGACGGCGACGGTTCATGCGCGGCTCGAACAGCCGCTCAAGCGAGTCGGCGCCGGACTCGGCCGCCAGGAACGCCGGGTGGCCTGGGAGGAACTGGATGCGCCCTCCCGGGAGGCCTGCGCTGAATTACGCGCGGCGCTCGGTTTTTGGGCGGGGGAGCTCGAAGCCTTGAGCGACGCGCCGGGCGTGACTCAGTGCGCAGCACGCGCGCGCGCCCTGGCGGCTGACCTGGAACAGGTGATGGCGGAGCCCGATGCCGCGGCGGGTGGAGCCCGCAGCATCAGCGTGACGGCGCGCGGCTTCACGCTCAGCCTCCTGCCTTACGATATTTCCGTGCGCTTTCGCGCGCTCATCGATCAGCAGCCGAGCGCCTGGATATTCACCTCGGCAACGCTGGCGCTGGCAGGAAATTTCGAGCACTTCTCCACGCGCCTGGGCTTGAGCGATGCCGCCACCCTGTGCCTTGATAGCCCCTTCGACTACCAGCGCCAGGCCCTGCTTTACCTGCCGCCGGGGCTGCCGGACCCGGGCGCCGCGAATTACACGGCAGCGGTGCTGGAAGCCGTGCGGCCGCTGCTCGATGCGAGTGACGGTGGGGCGTTTCTGCTGTTTACCAGCCACCGCTCGCTCCGCAGCGCCGCGCGGACGCTGCGCGCCGGGGACTGGCCCGCGAGCTGGCCGCTGCTGGTGCAGAACGACGCGCCGCGCGAACTGCTGCTGCGCCGTTTTCGCGACTCCGGTCGCGCCGTGCTGCTCGGTACGGCGAGCTTCTGGGAAGGGGTCGACGTGCAGGGCGTGGCGCTGCGGCTGGTGATGATCGACAAGCTACCCTTCGCGCCTCCGGACGATCCGCTGGTGCGCGCGCGCGTCCAGCACCTGGAATCGCAGGGCCTCAATGCCTTTCGCGACTACCAGCTACCCGAAGCGGCGCTCGCGCTCAAGCAGGGCGTCGGACGCCTGATCCGCAGCGAAGAGGATCGCGGCGTGGTCATGATCTGCGATCCACGGCTCCTCGCCCGAGGCTACGGACGCTCGCTCCTGGCGGTCCTGCCGCCCATGCGGCCGACGCGCGCGGCGGAGGAAGCCATCGCAATGCTGAGCCGGTGTGCCCGCGAAGTGGCGCTGGCGTGAAGCTGCTGGCGCTCGATACCGCGACCGACTGCTGCAGCGTGGCACTGTGGCATGAGGGCGAACTGCACAGCCGGGAGCGCCTGGCCGAGCGCGGTCATGGCGCGCATATCCTGGGCATGATCGAGGAAGTGCTGGCCGTGGCGGGCTGGTCCCTGGCAGTACTCGATGCGATCGCCTTCGGGCGTGGTCCGGGTGCCTTTACCGGCCTGCGCCTGGCGGCCAGCCTGACTCAGGGACTGGCATTTGCGGCCGGGCTGCCGGTCATCCCGGTCTCCGACCTGCGGGCGCTGGCGCAGCAGGCGCTGGCCAGTCCGCAGCCGCCGGCGCGCACGCTGGCTTGCCTGGATGCGCGCATGGGCGAGCTGTACTGGGCGGGGTTCGATCAGGTCGATGGCCATGCCCAGGCGGCAACCCTCGAAGCGGTGGCCGGCCCCGAGGCCGTGATCGCGGCGGCACGCCAGTGGCTGGGCGGCCGGTCCGCTGCGGGTGCCGGTTCCGGCTTTCTCGCTCACCCGGTGCTGGCAAGCGCTCTGTCGCCGCCGTTGCAGCCCGTGCTGGGGCGAATTACACCGCACGCCCGGGAAATCGCCCGGCTGGCGGCGCACGATGGGCTGGCCCTGGCCGTGCCGGCCGAGCGGGCCCTGCCGGTCTATTTGCGTAACAACGTTGCAATCGTTCCGGGCGCAGCCGCTGGTTCCTAGTTCACTTGCCTTGTCATGGATCTGTCATACACCATGGCTAACGTGGCGCCGCACAGCCTGCGCCCTCGTTCATGACACCGAAACACATTCTCATCGTGGAAGACGAGCGGCCGATCCGCGAGATGATCGCCTTTGGCCTGAAGCGCGCGGGTTTCGAGGTGCGCGAAGCCGAGGACAGCCGCGCCGCACGCTCCGCGCTCGCCGATCGGCGCCCCGACCTGATACTGGTCGACTGGATGCTGCCCGATACCAGCGGACTGGAGCTGACGCGCTCGCTCAAGCGCGAGCGCGACACGCGCGACCTGCCCATCATCATGCTCACCGCGCGCGCGGCGGAGTCAGACAAGGTGGCCGGCCTGGACGGCGGTGCCGACGACTACCTGACCAAACCCTTTTCACCGCGCGAGCTGCTGGCGAGAGTCAATGCCTTGCTGCGTCGAACCGCGGGCCAGGACGAAACCGAGGCGGTCGGCCACGGCGCCCTGCTGCTCGATCGCGCCGGCCACAGGGTGAGTGCCGCGGGCCGGCCCGTGCCCCTGGGACCGACCGAGTACCGGCTGCTGGAGTTCTTCATGCTGCACCCCGACCGTGTATACAGTCGCGAGCAATTGCTCGATCGCGTGTGGGGAGGCAACGTCTACGTGGAAGAACGCACCATCGACGTGCACATCCGCCGGCTCCGCAAGGCGCTCGAAGGCTATGACTGTGACCAGTATGTCCAGACGGTGCGCGGGGCCGGCTACCGCTTTTCCGCGCGGGTAGAGGCCTGAGGCACGGCCCCGGGTCGATCCTGAGCCGATGAGTTTTCCCTCCTGGTGGGGTCCGTTGGTCCGCGCGTCGGTGCTCGCCGGCACCGCCCTCCTGGCCGGGCTGCTGATCGGCCACCCCGCGCTCACTGTGGCTCTGGTGCTGGCGGCGATGCTGGCTCGCCAGCAGTACATGCTGGAGCGCGTGCGCCAGTGGCTGCGGCGCGACCGGGTCGACCTGGCGCCGGACGCCGGCGGCGCCTGGGGCGATGTCATCGGACTGATCGGGCGGCTGTTTCGCCGCAAGCAATACCACAAGCGGCGCATGCTGCAATTGCTGCGCGAGCTGCGCAACTCGACCGCAGCGATAGCCGACGGCGTGGTCATGCTGAACCCGGCGGCGGAGATCCTGTGGTTCAACCGGGCGGCCGCACGCCTGCTGCACCTGCGCGGGCGCACGGACATCGGCTTGCGCGTCGACAATCTGGTGCGCCGGCCCGAGTTCGTGCATTACCTGCGCTCGGGCGAATACACGACACCGGTGGTGGTGCAGGCCAGCGGGCTGTCCGATCAGTACCTGCACTTCCAGATCGTGCCCTACGGTGCCGGCCAGCTGCTGCTGCTGGTGCGCGATGTGACCCAGCAGGCGCGCCTCGAGGAAATGCGCAAGGACTTCGTCGCCAATGCCTCGCACGAGCTGCGCTCTCCACTCACCGTCATCTCGGGCTACCTGGAAACGCTCTCACAGGACGAGAGTATCGATGCGGGCCTGCGCGGGCCCCTCGAGGCGATGCGGCGCCAGGCGCTGCGCATGACGGCGATCGTCCACGATCTGCTCGAGCTTTCACGCCTGGAGGCCGAGGAGGGCAAGCCGGCCGGAGAGACGGTCGACGTCGGCGGCCTGCTCGCCCGCCTGCGCAGCGATCTGCTGGCGCGCCTCGGCGGTTCGCGGGAAGTGCAGATACTCGTGGAGACCACCGACCGCCTGTTCGGCGTCGAGGCGCAACTGCATTCAGCCTTCGGCAACCTGCTGGAGAACGCCGCCAAATACACGGCCGCTGACGGCACCATCACGATGCGCTGGTGGCGCGATGAACACGGCGGCCATGTCGCCGTGGCTGACACCGGCATCGGCATCGCTGCCGCGCACATTCCGCGCCTGACGGAGCGTTTCTACCGTGTTGACCCCGGCCGGAGCCGCGCCAGCGGCGGCTCGGGCCTGGGCCTTGCCATCGTCAAGCACGTGCTGCAGCGGCACAGCGCCCGGCTGCAGATCGAGAGCGAGGAGGGCAAGGGCAGCACCTTCAGCTGTCATTTTCCGCTGGCGCGCCTGGTGGCGGCGGGCTGACTTTGCGATTCGGCTCGCATTTTCTGCCTGCCGCTGGGCTATAGTTGCACACATCGACCGCCCGGAACCGATGTCCATGGAAGCCGCTGACCTCTCGCACCATACCTCCCGGCGCTTCAACGAAGATCTGGAGCGCGTCCGCACCAAAGTGTCCGCCATGGGCGGCTTCGTGGAGGAGCAGCTCAGCCGTGCACTGACGGCGCTGGTGGACGGCGACAGCGCACTGGGCCAGTCGGTCGCGACGCAGGACTACAAGGTCAACGGCATGGAGGTGTCCATCGACGAGGAATGCAGCCGCATCCTCGCCACGCGCGCTCCGGCGGCCGGGGACCTGCGCATGATTGTCGCGACGATCAAGGCCATCACGGATCTGGAGCGTATTGGCGACGAGTGCGAGAAAATTGCGCTGATCGCCGCACGCCTGGCCACCGAGGAACGGCCGGCTGACCACTATCGCGAAGTGAAGCACATTGGACGTGCGGCGCAGGGCATGGTTCGCGATGCGCTCAACGCCTTCGCGCGTCTCGATGCCGACCTGGCCGTGCGTACGGCCCGGAGCGATCGCATTGTCGACGAGGAATATGAGTCCATCCAGCGCCAATGCATCACTTTCATGATGGAGGATCCGCGCATGATCCGCCGTGCGCTGGACATCATGTGGGTCGTGCGCGCACTTGAGCGCATCGGTGATCATGCCAAGAACGTCTGCGAGTATGTCATCTACATGGTGCACGGCAAGGATGTGAGGCATCGCTCGCTGGAGCGTGTCGAGCAGGAGCTCAAGAACCACAATGCCCGCGACTGAGCCGGCTGGCGGCACTCCGCACCGCAGCCTGCGAACGACGCTGACGCGGCGGAGCCTGAATTTTGCCGGGCTCCTGTGCTGCGTGGGCCTGCTGTGCTACGCCTGGTACGTACAGGGCGTACTCAGGGTCGATCCCTGTCCGCTGTGCATTTTCCAGCGCGTCGGCGTGGCTGCGATCGGCGCGCTATTCCTGATGGCCTGGCTGCACGCCCCGAAGTCCTTTGGCGCGCGCATCTATGGCGTGCTCCTGGCCGGTGCCGCGCTGCTGACCATGGTGGTCGCGGCACGGCACGTGTGGATCCAGCACCTGCCTGCAGGTGCCGTGCCGGCCTGCGGCGCCACGCTGAATTACATGCTGGATGTGTTTCCCCTGACCGACGTCATCCGCAAGGTGCTCACCGGTTCGGGCGAGTGCCACCAGGTGAACTGGACCTTTCTGACGCTGGCAATGCCGACCTGGGTGCTGATAGCCGCCGCAGCGCTCGGGGTGCTCGGCGTCTGGGCGAACTGGGTGACCCCGCGGCGCTGAGTCAGGTACCGCGCGCTAGGCGAGCAGGTTGCGGAGCGACTGCAGGTACATGGTGTGCAGCGTCTCGATGTCCGCGAGCCGCACGGATTCGTCGACCATGTGAATCGTCCCGTTCGGTACCCCGAGCTCCACCACTTCGGCTCCCATGCCGGCAATGAAGCGCCCGTCGGAGGTTCCGCCGTCGGTGGAGAGTGCGGGCTCATGCCCGGTCACCTGTCTGACGGCGGCACTCACGCCTGCCAGCAACCTGCCCTGACGGGAATAGAAAGGCTCGCCGGAGAGGTACCACTCCAGCGTGTAGCGCACGCGGTGGCGCGTGAGTGTGTCCTCGACGAGGCGCTTCAGCCCGTCGGAGCTCTGCACGGGCGAATACCGCAGGTTGAAACGCACCTGCAACTCGCCGGGGATCACGTTAGGCGCGCCTGTGCCTGCATTCAGGTTGGAAACCTGGAAGCTGGTGGGCTGGAAATGCTCATCGCCGTGGTCCCAGACATGGCTGCTGAGTTCCGCCAGCGCCGGCGCGAACCGGTGGACCGGGTTGTCGGCCAGTTGCGGATAGGCAATGTGCCCCTGCACGCCGTGCACCGTGAGACGTCCGGACAGCGAGCCGCGCCGCCCGATCTTGATCATGTCGCCGGCAACCCGCTCGCTCGAGGGCTCCCCGACGATGCACCAGTCGATGTGCTCGTTGCGTTTCAACAGGGTTTCGACGACTTTTCTTGTGCCATCGACCGATGGTCCTTCCTCGTCGCTGGTAATCAGGAAGGCGATCTTCCCCTGATGCCGCGGGCATTCGACGATGAATGATTCAGTGGCGGTAACCATGGCCGCCAGCCCACTCTTCATGTCCGCGGCACCGCGGCCGTAGAGCACGTCAGCGCGGATTTCAGGCCGGAACGGGTCGGAATGCCATTTCTCCAGCGGTCCGCTGGGCACCACGTCAGTGTGGCCGGCGAAGCACAGCACTGGTTTGCCCTGGCCGCGCGTCGCCCAGAGATTATCGACACCGCCAAAGCGGAGCTTTTCGATGCCAAAGCCGAGCGGCTCGAGCCGTGCCGCAATGACGTCCTGGCAGCCCCCGTCGGCGGGTGTGACGGAACGGCGGGCCATCAGATTCCGGGTCAGCTCTAGGGTCGCAGACATTGGGTTCGCATTGCGCTCCTGTGGTGCATATAAGTGGAGATGGACCACGCGCCTTATACGGTGCCCCGGCCCCTGGAGCAAGGCCCGCAAGCACAATGACGGTCAATGCAATCATGGAGATGCGCCACGTCCGGGCCATCCTGACACACAACTGTCACACCGGGCGGCTATAACAGCGCGCATTCCTGCACCTTCTACGGCACGACCAAAAAGGGGATCAAGCAAGTGAGTACCAGCAGCATCAGGATCCGCAGCCTCCTTGGAGCACTGGCGATCGCCGCCACCGGCATCGCCGCGGCCACCGATATTTCAGGCGCCGGCGCGACCTTTCCCTATCCCGTCTATTCGAAGTGGGCGGAGGCCTACAAGGCGCAGACCGGTGTCGGCCTGAATTACCAATCGATAGGATCGGGCGGCGGCATCAAGCAGATCAAGGCTGCGACGGTGACCTTCGGTGCCTCGGACAAGCCGCTGGAGCCCAAGGACCTGAGCGAAGCTGGTCTGGTGCAATGGCCGATGGTCATTGGCGGGGTGGTGCTGGTGGTCAATATCCCGGGCTTAAAGGCCGGGGAATTGCAGATCGACGGACCCACACTGGCGAGCGTCTATCTGGGTGAAATCACCAAGTGGAACGACGCGCGTATCAAGGCGCTCAATCCGAAGGCCGCGCTGCCCGACCTGGCGATCGCGCCCGTGTACCGCTCCGATGGATCGGGCACGAACTTCCTGTTCACCAATTACCTGGCGAAAGTCAGCCCGACTTTTCAGAGCAAGGTCGGCGCCAACACCTCGGTCGAATGGCCGACCGGGATTGGTGCCAAGGGCAACGAGGGTGTGGCCAACATGACCACACAGACCGGTGGTGCGATCGGCTACGTGGAATACGCCTACGCCAAGCAGAACGCGATGACCTACCTGCGCCTCAAGAATCATGAAGGCAAGTTTGTCGCGCCCGAGGCGAAGGCTTTCCAGGCGGCAGCGGCGAACGCTGACTGGGAAAAGGCCGAGGGCTACTACCTCATTCTCACCGACCAGGCGGGTGCAGAGTCCTGGCCGATCACCGGCGCGAGCTTCATTATCATGTATCGCCAGCCCAAGGACGCGGCCGCGGCGTCCGAAGCGCTCAAGTTCTTCGCCTGGGCCTACCAGAACGGCACCGACATGGCCAACCAGCTCGACTACGTGCCGCTGCCGGAAAAGCTTGTTAAGCTTGTCAAGAAGACCTGGACGGCCTCGATCCAGGATAACGGCAAGCCGGTCTGGACGGGCAGGTAACCCGCCACCCGTAAGAAATTGCTTCAAGCGGCCGGCGCCCAGGGCGCCGGCCGCTTGCCTGCCTCTGCTGGGAACGCATGAACACGCAAGCATTGGCACTGCGATCGCACTTGCAACGTGAGGCGCGCACCGAGGGCGTGTTTCGCCTCGCCACCAAGTTTTCAGCGATCCTGGTCCTGGCGCTGCTCGCCGGCGTCATTCTCTCGCTGATCTACGGCAGCTGGCCGGCCTTGGCCACGTTCAGGTGGTCGTTCGTGACCGGCGAGCGCTGGAACCCGGTCACCGAGGTTTTCGGCGCGCTCACGCCGATCTATGGAACGATCGCGACGTCGATCATCGCCCTGCTATTTGCGGTCCCGCTCAGCTTCGGCATTGCCGTCTTCCTCACCGAGACCTGCCCGCGCTGGCTGCGCGGGCCGATCAGCATGGCGATCGAACTGCTGGCCTCCGTTCCGAGCATCGTCTACGGCATCTGGGGTCTGTTCGTGCTGGCGCCCATCCTGCAGCACACCGTGCAGCCCTGGCTCATCGAGCACCTGGGACCGCTGCCCGTGGTGGGCGTGCTGTTCCAGGGCCCGCCCTTTGGCATCGGCCTGCTGACGGCCGGCGTCGTACTGGCGATCATGGTGCTGCCCTTCATTACTTCAGTGATGCGCGAAGTGTTTCGCATGGCGCCGCTGTCGCTGAAAGAGGCGGCCTACGGGCTGGGTGCGACGCAGTGGAATGTAGTGTGGGATGTCGTCATGCCCTGGTCCCGCGCCGGCGTGATCGGCGGCATCATGCTGGGCCTGGGGCGCGCGCTGGGCGAAACGATGGCCGTGACTTTCGTGATCGGCAATGCGCATCGGATCAGCGCTTCCTTATTGGCCCCGTCGACCACGATTTCCGCATCGATCGCCAATGAGTTCGCCGAGGCCGTAGGGGACCTCTACACCTCCTCGCTGTTTGCGCTCGGACTGCTCCTCTTCGTCCTCACCTTCGCGGTCATTGCCGGCGCGCGCCTGCTGCTCATGCGCCTGGAACGCAATGCGGTGCGGCGCGTATGAACGTCCTGCGCCGCCGCCGCATCGCCAACGTCGTTGCCTTCAGTGCTTCCACGATTGCCACGGTGATCGGCCTGGCGATCCTGTGCGCGATCCTCTGGACGCTGCTGTCGCGGGGCCTGGGCGGGTTTTCGCTGAGAGTCTTTACCCAGATGACGCCCGCGCCCGGCAGTTCTGGCGGACTGCTCAATGCCATCTTCGGCAGTGTGCTCATGACACTGCTCGGGATCCTGATCGGCGCGCCGATCGGGCTGCTGGCGGGCACTTACCTGGCCGAGTACGGACGCAGCAGCCGGCTCAGCACCGTGGTGCGGTTCATCAACGACGTCCAGCTCAGCGCTCCCTCGATCATCATCGGCATGTTCGTGTATACGGTGGTGGTGGCGCGCGTGGGTCATTTCTCCGGCCTGGCGGGCGCCATTGCCCTGAGCATCATCGCCCTGCCGGTTATGGTTCGCACCACCGAGGACATGCTGAACCTGGTGCCCAAGAGCATGCGCGACGGGTCCGCGGGGCTCGGCGCGCAGCCCTGGCGCACGATCACGCACATCGTGTACCCGGCGGCGCGCAACGGGCTGCTCACCGGCGTGCTGCTGGCCGTCGCGCGCATCAGTGGCGAGACCGCGCCGCTCATGTTCACCTCGCTGAGTAACAACTTCTGGAACAGCAGTCTCAACAAGCCCATGGCCAGCCTGCCCATCGTGATCTTCAACTTCGCGATGAGCCCGTACAAGGACTGGCAGCAGCTCGCCTGGGTGGGGGCGCTGCTGATCACGCTGTTCGTGCTGTTCCTCAGTATCGTGGCCCGCTCAGTGTCGTCGCTGTTCGGTCAGCACGCCAATCCAGGGGAGTGAGAGGGGGATCGATATGGAGAAGGTTGAACTTGGAACCCACATACTCAGCCGTTTCAACGAGGATCTGGAACACCTGCGCAACGATGTGCTGCAGATGGGCGGCCTGGCCGAATCGCAGCTGCAGCAGGCATTGCAGGCCCTGGCGGAGGGCAATGCCGGCCTGGCCGGTGACGTGATCACCAATGAGGCGCGCGTCAACCTGATGGAGGTCGAGATCGACGACGAATGCAATCGCATTCTTGCCACGCGGGCACCGACGGCGTCGGACCTGCGGCTGGTGCTGGCCATCATCAAGACGATCACCGACCTGGAACGCGTCGGCGATGAGGCGCACAAGATCGCCAACATCGGCTTGCGCCGTGCCGGCATGGACCGCCGCGCCGGGGACGGTTATCGCGTGGTGCGCCATCTGGGGCGCGAAGCGATCGCGCTGCTGCACGGGGCACTGGACGTGTTTGCGCGCCTGGACGCCAAGTCGGCGCTCGCGGTCGCCAAGCGTGACCGGGTGCTGGACGAGGAATACGATGCCATTCAGCGCCAGTGCATCACCTTCATGATTGAGGATCCGCGCACGATTCGCGCATCGATCGACCTGCTGTGGGTGGCGCGCGCGCTCGAGCGCGTCGGCGATCATGCCAAGAACATCTGCGAGTACGTCATCTACATGGTCGGCGGACGCGACGTGCGCCATGTCTCGCTGCAGGATGTCGAGCGCTCGATGCAGCTGGGCGCCGCGGCGCAGGGCGCCACCGCGCCCCCGCCACCGGGGCTGCCTGGATCCACCGGATGAACAGCCTCGCGAGCGGAGGTGCGCCAGCGCCTGGCACCGGTGCGGCGGTACCGGCCATCGCCGGTGAGCGGGCCCATTGGCCGGCGAATCCGCGTGCATTGTCAGAGCACCTGAGTTTCTATTACGGCGCCAACCGGGCCCTCAAGGACATCAGTCTGCCCGTGGCCGATCGGCGCGTGACGGCCATCATCGGGCCCTCGGGCTGCGGCAAGAGCACCTTCCTGCGCTGCTTCAACCGCATGCACGACCTGCAGGCCGGGAATCGCTACGAGGGATCCATCACCCTGTACCCCGAGAACATCAATCTCATCGGGCGCGGGGTCGATCCAATCGAAGTACGCATGCGCATCGGCATGGTGTTCCAGAAAGCCAATCCGTTCCCGACCTCGATCGCCGAGAACGTCACCTACGGGCTGCGGCTGCGCGGCATGAAGAATCGCGTTCGGCTCGCCGAGGCGGTGGAACAGGCACTCGCCAGCGCCGCGCTCTGGGATGAAGTCAAGGACCGGCTCAACGAGTCGGCGATGGCCCTGTCCGGCGGGCAAATGCAGCGTCTGTGCATCGCACGGGCCCTGGCCACGAATCCCGAACTGATCCTGTTCGATGAGCCGACCTCGGCACTCGATCCGATCGCGACCGCCAAGATCGAGGAGCTGATCACGACGCTGCGCGAGCAGGTGACGGTGCTGATCGTGACCCACAATATGCAGCAGGCGGCGCGCCTGTCGGATTACACGGCATTCATGTACTTTGGCGAGCTGGTCGAGTACGATGAGGCCGCAAAGATCTTCACGAACCCAGCCAAGAAGGCGACGGAAGACTACATCACCGGTCGCTATGGCTGAGCGTTGAAGGCCGGTAACAAAAACATCACATAGCCGCGCTGGTGTCACGCCAGTGTCATGCACCCTGTGTACTTTGCCGAACCAACGGCGGGCCCGCAGCGGCGTGCTGATCCAGCGATACCAAGACCCTCTATTCATAGGAGAGCTTCATGTCCAAGCAGATTTGCGCCGCAGTTGCCCTGGCAGGTTGCGGACTCATTCAGACGGCGTATGCAGATACGGCGGTAACCGAGAACACAACCGTCGGCGGTCGGGCCTTTATTGATCTGACCAGCCTGGACGCCAAGAGCGCGGGGGTGAAGACGGCCGCCAGCGGCTTCGGACTGGACGTCACGCGTTTCTACCTCATCCTTGATCACACCTTCGACGAGATCTGGTCGGCCAATCTGACGACCGACTTCAACTACGTGAGCGCCGATTCCGAGACGCAGGTGTTCATCAAGAAAGCCTATGTGCAGGCCAAGATCTCGGACGCCTTTGTGCTTCGCGCGGGATCGGCCGATCTGCCCTGGATTCCCTTCGTCGAGGGGAACTACGGTTATCGCTACGTCGAGAAGATGATCGAGGACCGCTTGAGCTTTGGCTCGACGGCGGACTGGGGTGTGCACGCCAGCGGCAAGATGGCTGATGGCATGTTCGGATATGCCGTGTCCACGATCGAAGGCAACGGCTACAAGAACCCGACACGCTCCAAGACCCTGGACTGGGAAGGCCGCGTGAATTTCACGCCCATCAAGGGACTGACGGCAGGGCTCGGGTTCTATAACGGCAAGCGCGGCAAGGACTTCGAGGGAACGCCGATGCCGGTGCTGCATACGGCGCAGCGCTGGGATGCGCTGCTCGCCTACACAACGGATCAGTTTCGCGTCGGCGGCGAGTACTTTACGGCCGATAACTGGACCGCGGTGACCCTGGTCCCCAAAGATTCGGCGGACGGCTACTCGGTGTGGGGCTCGGTGAATTTCACGCCCAAGGTCTCCGGCTTCCTGCGCTACGACAGCGCCAAGCCGAACAAAGACACGAGCCCGACCAAAAAGGACGAATACTTCAACCTCGGCATCAGCTGCAAGCCGCGCAAAGGCGTGGATCTCGCAGTGGTGTACAAGCACGATGAACTCAAGACAGGCTCGGTCAAGACCAGCGAGTTCGACGAGTTTGGTGTCTGGTCGCAGATCAGCTTCTGAGGCGACCGCGGCCCGGCTGGCACGGCGCCGGTCCGGCGATGTCCGCCCGACAGGGCGGCGCCGGATGGCGCCTTGCCATATCTTTGGGGCACAATGAATACGCCCGGACCGGCCGCAAATCGTGTGCTGCCGCGCCCGCATCACGAGGTCCTGCCGTTCATGATACCGGCGACGGAAGTGGATACCGGAGTGCTGCCAGCCACTCGCGTCAGGGCGACTCCCCGGATAGCGGTGGACGAGACGCGGCGCACGCTGGCGCTGCAGGCGGCGACCAAGGCGCGCGTCGAGGCGCTCAATTTCTATTACGGCGATCTGCGTGCGCTCAAGAATCTGAATTTCGAGATCCGCGAGCACCAGGTCACGGCCCTGATCGGTCCCTCCGGTTGCGGCAAGAGCACCCTGCTGCGTTGCTTCAACCGCATGCACGACCAGCAGGGCGGCACGCGCTACGAGGGGCGCATCATCCTTTACCCCGACGACATGAACCTGGTGGCGGGCGATGTCGATCCAATCGAAGTGCGCATGCGCATCGGCATGGTATTCCAGAAGCCAAATCCCTTTCCAAAATCGATCTTCGAGAATGTCGCCTACGGATTGCGCGTGCGGGGCGTGAGTTCCCGCCTGGAGCTGACACAGGAGGTCGAACGCGCGTTGCGCGCAGCGGCCCTGTGGGATGAAGTGAAGGACCGCCTCGCCAGTTCGGGCCTTTCGCTCTCAGGTGGCCAGCAACAGCGCCTGTGCATCGCGCGGGCGCTGGCGACCGAGCCCGAAATCCTGCTGTTTGACGAGCCCACCTCGGCTCTGGACCCGATCGCCACCGCACGCATCGAGGAACTCATCACCAGCCTGCGCGAGCGTGTCACGGTCATCATGGTCACGCACAACATGCAGCAGGCGGCGCGCGTGTCGGATTTCACCGCCTTCATGTATCTGGGCGAGCTGATCGAATTCGACCAGACCAGCACGATCTTCACCAACCCGGCCAAGCGGGCAACCGAGGACTACATCACCGGTCGCTACGGGTAGGCGCGTCAGTCCATCCGCAGCAGTTCGTTGATGGAGGTCTTGGCGCGCGTCTGTGCGTCCACGCGCTTTACGATCACCGCGCAATACAGCGAGTGGGTGCCGTCCTTCGCCGGCAGGCTGCCGGATACCACGACCGAGCCGGGCGGCACCCGGCCCTGCAGTATCTGCCCCGTCGTGCGATCAAGGATTCGCGTGCTCTGGCCGATGAAGACCCCCATGGAGATCACCGAGCCCTCACCCACGAGCACGCCCTCGACGATCTCCGAGCGGGCGCCGATGAAGCAATTGTCCTCGATGATGGTCGGGCCGGCCTGGAGCGGCTCGAGCACACCGCCGATGCCGACGCCGCCCGACAGGTGCACATCCCGGCCGATCTGCGCGCAGGAGCCGACGGTCGCCCAGGTGTCGACCATCGTCCCGGAATCGATGTAAGCCCCGATATTCACGTAGCTGGGCATCAGCACCGCGTTCGGTGCCACGTAGGCGCCGTGCCTGACCAGGGCGTGCGGTACCACGCGCACGCCTCCGGCGGCAAAGTCCGCCGCGCCGGTCCGCGCGTACTTGAGCGGCACTTTGTCGTAGAAGCGCGTGTAACCGGCCTCGATCGCCTGGTTGTCGTGCGTGCGGAAATACAGCAGGACCGCCTTCTTGAGCCACTCGTTGACGAGCCAGCGACCCGCACTGCGTTCCGCGACCCGCTGCGCGCCGCTGTCCAGGAGCCCCACGGTGGCGTCGATCGCCGCGGCCAGGCCGGCATCGACGTTGGCAGCGCTGAGGGCGTGGCGCTGTTCGAAGGCGGCCTCGATGATCGGCCGCAGGGCCTGCGCGTTCAGGGCGTTCATGCGTTCTGGCGCTGGCTCAGGGCTTCGAGGAGTCGGGTGCGGAGCCGCTCCGCCGCGGCCTCGGCGAGCGGGCGGCTGGTGCGATCGGTTATATAGAACACGTCCTCGGCGCGCTCGCCCATCGTGCCGATCTTGGCGGCGCCCAGATCGACGTGCTCCTCCCACAGCACTTTGCCCACGTCGCAGAGCAGTCCGGGCCGGTCGCCGGCGACCAGCTCGAGCACTGAGCGGGCGTTGCGCTCATCGACGCTGATCGTGATCTGGGTCGGGGTCTTGAACACGCGCAGCTGGCGCGGTGCGCGGCGCATGACCGACAGGGGCGCCTCGTCCGGCCGCTTGAGCGACGCCCACAGCGCGCCGTGAATTTCGGCGAGCCGCGCCTCGTCGACGATCATCGCGCCGTCCTCCTCGAGCACGTGGTAGGTGTCGAGGGAATATCCGTTCCCCACCGGCGTGATGCGCGCATCGACGATGTTCAGACCGAGCTGGTCGAGTACCGCGGTGGCCCGCGCAAAACTATGGCGACGGTGCGGCGCGTAGATCAGGACCGCAATGGTGCCGCTGGCCGGCGGCGCCTCGACGTCGACACGGGCCTCCTCGCCGCTGCTGTCCGGGCTCGCCAGCACCCCGGTGTGGCGCGCGATCTCCGCCGGCGTGTAGCGCAGAAAGTAGGCCTCCGGGAGCCGCGCCCAGGCCGCGTCAATCTCCGCGGGCGAGAGGCCCGACTGCTCGAGCAGCGTGCGCGCACCCGCCTGGTTTTCGCGCACCAGTTCTTCCTTGTCTACGGGTGTCTCGAGGCCGCGCCGCAGGGCGCGGCGCGTCTTCTCATACAGGTCATGAAACAGGTGTGACTTCCAGGAATTCCACAGCTTTGGGTTGGTCCCGCGCACATCCGCGCAGGTGAGCACGTACAGGTAATCGAGGTGGTCTTCATCGCCGATCTTGCGCGCGAACTCATTGATGACCTGCGGGTCGCCGATGTCCTGCTTCTGCGCCGTCATCGAGAACAGCAGGTGGTGTTTCACCAGCCAGGCGACCAGGCGCGCTTCGTAGCGCGACAGGCCCTGCTCGAGACAGAAAGCCTCGGCATCCACGGCACCGAGCTCCGAATGATCGCCGCCGCGCCCCTTGGCCAGGTCGTGGAACAGGGCGCCGAGGTAGACGATTTCCTGCTTGGGCAGCTGCTGCATGATCGGGGAGACCAGCGGCAATTCCTGGTTGAACTCCGGTATGGCCAGGCGCCGCGCATTGCTGACGACGAACAGCGTGTGGGCATCCACGGTGTAGGCGTGGAACAGGTCGTACTGCATGCGGCCGACCACGCGCCCGAAGGCCGGGATGTAACGGCCCAGCACGCCGTAGTTGTTCATGCGGCGCAGCTCGTGGGTGACGCCGCGCGGCGCGCGCAGGATCTCGAGGAACAGCCGGTGATTGCGCGGGTTCTGGCGAAACTCCTCGTCGATCAGCCACAGGCTCCGTCCGACGGCGCGTATGGTGCCGGCGCGCACACCGCGCAACTCCGGGTGCTGTTCCAGCAGCGCAAACAGTTCGAGCAGCGCGGAAGGCTGGCGCGCGAACAGTTCCTCGCTGACCGCCTCGAGCGAACCGTCACGCACCTGAAACTGCGGCGTCAGGGGCTTGGGCGGCGTATCGTCGCTGAGGATCGCCTCGCGGAACAGCTGCAGCAGCAGTTCGTTGAGCAGCTGCACGTCCATGACGGTGCGGTAGTAGCGTTGCATCAGCTGCTCGACCGCCAGGGTGTAGGTGCCGTCCTCATAGCCAAAGCTGTGCGCGAGCCTGATCTGGTGATCGAAGAGCAGGCGGTCCTCATGCCGGCCGGTGAGCACGTGCAGCCCGAAGCGCACTTTCCACAGGAAAGTCTGCGCCTGCTGCAGGCGCAGCAGCTCCGAGGGCGTGAGAAACCCGTGCGTGGCCAGTTCGTCGAGGGATTCGGCGCCAAAATGGCGCTTGGCAACCCAGGCGATGGTCTGGATGTCGCGCAGGCCCCCTGGTCCGGTCTTGACGTCGGGTTCGAGGTTGTAGGCGGTGTCATTGGCCTTCAAGTGGCGCTCCTGCTGTTCGCGCACCTTGGCGGCGAAGTAATCGCGTACCGGCCAGACCCGGTCAGGGGCCAGCGCTGCGCGCATCTGCGGCAAGAGCGAGCGCGAGCCGGCCAGCCAGCGCGCTTCCAGGAGCGTGGTCATCACCCCGACGTCCGCGATGCTTTCCTCGGCACACTCGCCGACGGTCCGCACGCTGTTGCCGACCTCCAGTCCGATGTCCCAGAGGAAGGCGAGGAAGCTGCCGACCTGGCCGCGCTCGCTTTCCCCGAGCGACCCCGGGGCCAGGACCATGATGTCGACATCCGAGCAGGGGTGGAGCTCGGCGCGCCCATAGCCGCCCACCGCGGCGAGCGTCAGGCGCTCGGCCAGATCGGCGCTCAGGTGCGCCTGCCACAGGCACGCCAGCAGGACATCGATGTAGGCGGCGCGGGCGCGCACCAGCGCCTCGACCGGTTCGTCATCGCGGAAGCGCTGCTGCAATTCCTGTTGTCCCTGGACGAGCAGCTGGCGGCAGTCCACAGCTGAACCGGCGCTCGCGCCCAGGAGCGAGGGCAGGCGCTCGAGCAGCGGCCAGTCGAGGCGAACAGCTTGCAGTGGGGCTACGTCGAGTGCAGCGGGGTCAGCGTTCATGCGGCGGCGCTGCGCTCCGCAGCGCTCAGCGTCAGCACCTCATGGCCGGTCGGGGTGACCAGCACCATGTGTTCCCACTGCGCGGAGAGCGAGTGGTCCTTGGTCACCACCGTCCAGCCGTCCGGCAGCACGTGCGTGTAGCGCTTGCCGGCGTTGATCATCGGTTCGATCGTGAAGACCATCCCGGCCTGCAGTTCCATGCCGCTGCCGGCCTCGCCGTAGTGCAACACCTGCGGATCCTCGTGATAGACGCGGCCGATACCGTGCCCGCAATACTCCCGCACCACGGTATAGCCGGCCGACTCAGTGTGCGTCTGTATGGCATGGCCGATATCGCCGAGGTGGGCCCCGGGGCGCACCAGCTCGATCGCCCGCCACATCGCGGCGCGACAGGTCTCGGTCAGGCGTTGCGCCTGGACCGGCGGCTTGCCCAGGTAGTACATACGGCTGGTATCGCCGTGGTAGCCGTCCTTGATGATGGCGACGTCGATATTGAGCAGGTCCCCGCCCTTGAGCACCCGGTCATTGGGAATCCCGTGACAAACCACATGGTTGACCGAAGTGCAGACTGTCTTGGGAAACCCGCGGTACCCCACGTTGGCAGGGACGGTGTGCTGGACACCGACGATGTATTCATTACATATGCGGTCCAGATAGTCGGTCGTCACCCCGGGCACCACATGCTCGCCGATCATGTCGAGCACGTCCGCGGCCAGGCGTCCGGCGGTGCGCAGGCGGGCCTGTTCCTCGGGGGACTTGAGGGTCACTTGGGTGGAGCGGAGCATGGGGGTGAGTTTGCCTGCCTGGGGCCTTGCCTAAACCGTTGTTCGGCCGGGAACTTCATGGTATAAAGCGCGGCCATTTTTGGCAACGCAATCCACACGCGTATCAGCACTTGCGGCCGGGTGTCCTGCGCCTCCGCGCCCTAACAGGCCGGAAGCCCAGAATCGCCGTCAAGGATACGCGGAGGCCCTAACCCGACGGAGATATTGACCATGTCCAGCTTGTCCATGCGACAGATGCTGGAAGCGGGCGTCCATTTTGGACACCAGACCCGCTTCTGGAACCCGAAGATGGCCCCCTACATCTTTGGCGAACGAAACCGCATCCATATCATCAATCTGGAACAGACCCAGCCCCTGTTCGTCGCGGCGACCGCCTTCATCAAGCGCGTCGTGGCCGACGGCGGCCGGGTGCTGTTCGTCGGCACCAAGCGCTCGGCGCGCGATGCGATCGCGGCGGAGGCCGTGCGCTGCGGCATGCCCTACGTGAACCAGCGCTGGCTGGGCGGCATGCTCACCAACTTCAAGACGCTGCGTCAGTCGATCAAGCGGCTCGCCAATCTGGAGGAACTCACGGCTTCCGGCGCCATTGAAAAGCGCGGCAAGAAGGAAGCGACCATGTTACGGCGCGAGATGATCAAGCTCGAAAAGAGCCTGGGCGGGATCAAACTGATGGAAGCGCTCCCGGACGTGCTGTTCGTGGTCGACGTGGGCCATGAGCACATCGCGGTGCACGAGGCGAGCAAGCTCGGCATACCGGTGGTCGCGATTGTCGACACGAACTGCTCGCCGGACGGGATCGATCACATCATTCCCGGCAACGACGACGCGATGCGCGCCATACAGCTGTACGCGAGCGTGATCGCCGAGGCCGTCATCGAGGGCAAGTCATCCGTGCCGCAGATGGCCGTTACCGAGGACGAGTTCGTCGAACTCGACGAGCACGGCAATCCGCGCCGCAAGCCTGGGCGCAATGCCCGGCCCACGCGCCAGGCGCCGATTCGCAGCCGCAAGCCGGCGCCGGCGCGCCGGCACGCGGTGGCGGCCGTGGCCGCCGCTGTGGTGGCGCCCAGTGCGGAAGTGCCCGCGGCACCGGCGGAAACTGCCGAGGCGGAGCTGAGCCCTGATCTGGATCTCGACGATGCCGTCGATGCCGTCGACGTCCCCGCCACGCCCAGCGCTACGGCCACGGTGCGCCGCCGCCCCGCGGCGGGTGCGGCGGGCACGCGCCGCGGCCCGCGCTAAAGAGCGGGGACCGCAGCCATGAGCGTAACGGCCGAGACCGTCCGGCAACTGCGCGAGCGCACGGGCGCCGGCATGATGGAGTGCAAGAAGGCACTGGTGGAGACCCAGGGCGATCTGGACTCCGCGGCCGAACTGATGCGCAGGCAGGGCCTGGCGAAGGCAGACAAGAAGGCCGCACGCGTGGCCGCGGAAGGGGTGATTGCCCTCGATAGCGCCGCCGACGGCCGCAGCGCCGCCATGGTGGAGGTCAATTGCGAAACGGATTTTGTCGCGCGCAATGAGCATTTTCAGGCCTTCGCGGCGGCGGTGGCGCACAGCGCCCGTACCGGCGCGGCCGCCGACCTCGACGCGCTCCTGGCGGCCAGACTCGCCTCGGGCGAGACCATCGATGAGGGCCGGCGCGCGCTGGTGGCGAAGATCGGCGAGAAGATCTCGGTGCGGCGCTTTACCCGCCAGTCCTCCACGGGTGCGCTGGGGACCTACCTGCACGGCACGCGCATCGGCGTGCTGGTGGCCCTCGACGGTGGCGATGCCGCGCTGGCGCGTGACCTCGCTATGCACATCGCCGCCAGCAATCCGCGCTATCTCAGCAGCGCGGACGTGCCGGCTGCCGTAGTGGACAAGGAACGCGAGATCCTGGAAGAACAGGCGCAGCGGGAGGGCAAGAGCCCGGAGATCGTCGCCAAGATGGTGATCGGGCGCCTGCGCAAGTCGCTGGCGGAAATCAGCCTGCTGGGCCAGCCCTTCGTCAAGGATCCCGAGCAGACCATAGAAAAGCTGCTCAAGAATGCCGGCGCGACCGTCCGCGAATTCCAGCGCTTTGAGGTCGGCGCGGGCATCGAGAAGAAACAGTAAGAATTCGTCGCCGCGGCCACGGCGCAGGCGGGCGCGGCCGGGCGCAACTAGAAGAGCTCTGTTGTGGCAGACTGCGCGCCACGACGGCTGAAGGAGTGCGCATGAAGGATGCTACGGGGACCCCGCGTTTTGCGCGCATCCTGGTGAAACTCTCCGGCGAGGCACTGCTCGGTGCCGCCGACTACGGCATCGACCCGATCGTCATCAAGCGGGTCGCCGGCGAATTGCGGGACGTGCAGGCCCTCGGCACGCAGACCGCGGTTGTCATCGGCGGCGGCAATATTTTTCGCGGTGCCGGCCTCGCCCGCGCCGGCATGGATCGGGTGACCGGCGATCACATGGGCATGCTTGCCACCGTGATGAACTCGCTTGCCCTGCAGGACGCTATCGAAGCGCTCGGCATGCAAGCACGGGTGATGTCCGCCATCCGGATCAACCAGGTGTGTGAGGACTACATCCGCCGCCGCGCCGTGCGCCACCTGGAGAAGGGGCGCATAGTCATCTTCGCGGCCGGCACGGGTAACCC
>DASWFL010000124.1:0-4030 GCA_036394255.1 Steroidobacteraceae bacterium | reverse complement strand
GAGGCCCTCGCCGAGCTCAAGCCCGCCTTCAGCAAGGATGGGACGGTGACCGCCGGCAACGCTTCGGGTCTCAACGACGGTGCGGCGGCGGTAATGATGATGTCGGCGTCGAAGGCGCGGGAGCTGCAGCTCACGCCGCTGGCCCGCGTAAAGGCCTACTCCTCGGCCGGTGTGGATCCGAAGTACATGGGCATGGGTCCCGTGCCGGCCAGCCAGCTGTGCCTGCAGAAAGCGGGCTGGACGCACGCGGACCTCGATCTGATGGAGATCAACGAGGCCTTCGCCGCCCAGGCCATCGGCGTCAATCGCAAGATGGGCTGGGATACCTCCAGGATCAACGTCAACGGCGGCGCAATCGCGATCGGCCATCCCATCGGCGCTTCGGGGTGCCGCATCCTGGTGACACTGCTGCATGAGATGGTACGGCGCGACGCACACCGCGGCCTGGCGAGCCTGTGCATTGGCGGCGGCATGGGGGTCGCGCTGGCCGTGGAACGTTAAGAGCGTTGGAAGCAGCACCGGCTGCAGCATTCAATTCAACATCGAACGGGGACGCTGATCGTGGCAACGAAACGCATAGCACTGGTTACGGGCGGCATGGGCGGGCTCGGCGAAGCGATCTGCATCAAGCTGGCCGCGCTGGGCGATGTCGTGGTCACCACTTATTCGCCGGGCAACACCAAGGCCACCGCCTGGCTCGCGGGCATGAAGTCCCGCGGTTTCAATTTCCACGCCTACGCCTGTGACGTGACGGACTGGAATTCCTGCGTTGCCTGCGTGGTCAAGGTTACGGCGGAAGTCGGTCCCGTAGACGTGCTGGTCAACAACGCCGGCATCACCCGCGACATGACTTTCAGGAAGATGGATCGCGTCAACTGGGACGCGGTCATGCACACGAATCTCGATTCCTGTTTCAACATGTGCAAGCAGGTCTGCGACGGCATGGTCGAGCGGCAGTGGGGCCGCATCATCAACGTCTCGTCGGTCAACGGCCAGAAGGGCGCGTTCGGGCAGACCAATTACTCCGCGGCCAAGGCCGGCATGCACGGCTTTACCAAGGCCCTGTCGCTCGAGGTCGCACGCAAGGGCGTCACCGTGAACACGATCTCACCGGGCTACATCGGCACGCAGATGGTGATGGCGATCCCGAAGGAAGTGCTGGATTCCAAGATCATCCCGCAGATCCCGATGGGGCGCCTCGGCAAACCGGAAGAAGTCGCCGGCCTGGTGGCCTACCTGGCGAGTGAAGAGGCCGCGTTCGTGACGGGCGCCAACATCGCCATTAACGGCGGCCAGCACATGCAGTAGGGGCCTTAGAGCAGGGAAGCCGTTTCCTGCGAGCTGAGCCAGCGCCACTGGCCCTTCGGCAACGCCCCCAGCGACAGCGGACCCACCGCCACCCGCACCAGGCGCAGGACCGACACATCGAATGCCGCCAACAGCCGGCGTATCTGCCGGTTACGGCCTGAGGCCAGCACCAGTTCCAGCCACGCATTCCTGGCTCCGCTGCGCAATAGGCGTACCGAAGCAGCGCTCAGCTGCTCCCCGCCCACGACAACACCTGTTTTGATTGCGGCCAGCAGTGACGCCCCTGGCAGGCAATCGATCTGGACGTGGTAAGTCTTTTCAGGTCCGGTCCTGGGATCGCTGATCCGCGCTGCCCAGGCCGAATCGTTGCTGAACAGCAGCAGGCCCTCGCTCGCCTTGTCCAGTCGACCGACGGGAGCCAGCCAGGGCAAGGCAGCGTCCGCGAAGCAGCGATAGACGGTGTCGCGGCCACGCTCGTCCTGTCGGGTCGTGACCAGTCCACGGGGCTTGTTGAGCATCAGCACCAGGCGCTGCGCCGCGATGCACTCCTGTTCATCGATCGCGATCCGATCGAGCCCTGGCCGCACCGGAAATTCTGCCTCGCGCACCACCTCGCCATTGACCCGGACGCGTCCCTCCCGGACCCATTGCGCGGCCTGTGCGCGCGAGCCCAGGCCTCGTTTTGAAATCGCGCGCGCCACGCCGTGACGGGGCGCGCCCAATCTACCGGCGGGAGTCCTGGTCGCCATCAGAGCTAGCATGTCTTAAAAGCGGGACGCAGGGCTACGTGAGTCACGGGTAGAATGAGCGAACTGGCCACGACTACACGGGGTGGACGCATGGAATTGCAGTCTTGAGCGCCGCAGCGCCGCCTGCCCTAGCGATGGTTGGCCTGGGCCGCATGGGCGCCAACATGCTGCGGCGCCTGGCCCGCTCCGGAATGCAGGTGATCGGCTACGACGCCTCGGCGGCGGCCGGCGCTGCGCTGTCCAGCGAAGCGCGTGTCCGGGTCGCGCCCACCCTCGCGGCAGCGGTGGCGGCGCTCGCGGCGCCGCGCGCGGTCTGGATCATGCTGCCCGCCGGTGAGATCACCGACGAGACCGTGCGGGCGCTCACCGCGCTCCTCTCCCCTGGGGATGTGATCATCGATGGTGGCAACGCCGATTATCGCGACACTCTGAAGCGCGCTGCGCTGCTGGCGGCACAGGGCCTGAATTTCGTCGATGCCGGGGTCTCCGGCGGCGTGTGGGGTCTGGAAAACGGCTACGGCCTGATGTTTGGCGGCCCCCGGAAGGCCATCGAGCCGCTGTTGCCCATCTTCCGTTCACTGGCACCCGCCCCGGACCGTGGCTGGGTGCACTGTGGTCCCACGGGCAGTGGCCATTACGCCAAGATGGTCCACAACGGCATCGAGTATGGACTGATGCAGGCCTATGCCGAGGGCATGGCCCTGCTGCACGCGAAGCCGGAGTTCAAATTTGACGTCGCTGCAGTCACGGAGGCCTGGCGCTCCGGCACGGTGATCCGCTCCTGGCTGCTCGACCTCGCCGCAGAGGCTCTGCGCCAGGATGCTTCGCTCGGCACTGTGGCCCCGGTCGTGGCCGATTCGGGCGAAGGACGCTGGTCCGTGCGCGAGGCCCTGGAACTCGGGATCCCGCTGCCGGTGATCACGGCCGCGCTGAACGCGCGGCTGACCAGCCAGGGCAGCGCCGATTACACCGCCCGCATCCTGTCTCTGCTGCGCCACGCATTCGGCGGTCATGTGGTCGCGGCGGCGCCCGCTGGAAGCCTGCAGAAGCGCTGAAGAACCGCGGGTCCCCGGCAGCGAACCAACAGTCGTACCCCAGGTCCAAGGACTATAGTTTCCCTACCTGGCACGGAGGTGGATCATGAACCGAATTGACCCGGTGCCGCGTCTGGCAATCTGCCTGGCGGCCTTGACCCTGGCGAGCCCGGGCCTGCAGGCGGCCGCGGCCACCCCGGCAGCCCCGGCCACCACGCCGGCCACTGCGTCTGCGACGGCCGCCGCAAACGGGACCCCGACGGCGGCGGAATGGCAGCCCCAACAGCTGAAACTGAGCTACTCCGGCTTCACGACGCTGTATTCCTGTGACGGTATCGAAGAAAAGGTCCGCCTGATCCTGCTGGCGTTCGGTGCCCGCAAGGATCTGACGGTGACCGCCACCGGATGCAACGAAGGAGCCAGCCGGCCGAGCCGGTTTGCCTGGGTGCGCGCCGAATTCAATTCCCTGAAACCCGCGGCCGACCCGGCGGCGGCCACAGCCGTCAAGTCCAGCTGGGTCAAGGTGCAGATCGCACCGAACCGGCCCAACTTCATGGGCGCGGGCGAATGCGAACTGGTGGAACAGATGCGGGACATGCTGCAGAAGGGTTTCCAGCTGCGAAATCCGGATTTTCGTACCTCGTGTGTGCCCAACCACATCACCATGGCCGACTACAGCCTGACGGCCGAGGTGCTCAAGACCGCCCCGCCCTAGACCCACGCACGGGGGTTCGGGGCTCATCGAACCGTAGCCCCTGGGACGGTTGAACGCCTGGAATCGGCCATGAATACGTATGTGGCCGGTTTTCATGACCTGGGGGGCCGAACTACAGTGGGCGTTCCAGGACAGGGGATTGACCTATGCTGAAGCCAGCTTTGCCGGCGGATTCCAGCGCGCGCAGTACATCGCGCAATACATCGCGCAGTACATGGGGCGTC
>DASWFL010000123.1:0-7709 GCA_036394255.1 Steroidobacteraceae bacterium | reverse complement strand
GCGCCACTGCGCGATATGCAATTTCATCCGCAGCGCGCCCCGGCTCAGCGAGAGCTGCCGCGGCAACCACTGCCCGCCACTCAGCCCATACTGGCCGTAGCTGACCTGCCACTCGCCCTGCTGCAGCTGTGCCAGATGCGCTGTGGAATCGAGCGACTCGATCGCCGGCGCCGACGGGTCCGGTACACCCAGCAGCCAGTAGCGCAGGCTCGTCAGGGGTGGTTCAAAGCCAAGGATCTTCGCCAGCCGCTCGTGCGCGGCTTCTCCCGCCGACTGCATGCCATCGGCACCAACGAACTGCAGGGCCGCGCCATCGAAATTCACCCGTGCTCCGCCCACGCCCAGCGGCGCACGCAGCAGCAGCTCGCTGGCCGCACCCTGCTGCTGCCAGCGCAGGGAGGCACTGAACCCCTCGCTCGCCGTAGCCACGGCCAGCTGGCCGTTGAAACTGTAGCGCTCGAGCGCCTGGAGTGCCGCCCGGCGCTCTGGCCAGGAAAGAGCCGGCAGCGGCGCGAGCGAGCGACAGCCCGCAAGCCACAACAGCAGGAGCGGGAGCAACACTGATGACGCCTGCCAGGCCATCGTCGCGCGCCCCGATCGCTCGCACGCCGCACCGCTCAGAGGGCTCATGCTTCAGATCGTCGTGAGTGGTGCCGGCTCCAGCGCCGGTGGCGGCTTGGGCGCAGACAACGCCGGCGCGTAGCGATGCACGGTCGCGGCCAGCCGTGGGTTTTCCGGGTCGGCCGCGAGAGCGCGCTGCCACGCCATTTTCGCCTGGCTTTTCTTGCCCGCGGCCCACAGCACTTCGCCCCAGTGCGCACCAATGTCACCGTCGTGCAGCAGCCGGAAGGCACGCTCCAGCACGGGCAGGGCCGCGCTGCCCTGTCCGCGCCGAAACAGCACCCAGCCCAGGCTGTCGAGCACAGCCGGATTGTCGGGTTGACCGGTCAGGGCCGCGCGAATCAGCTGTTCGGCGCGCGGCAGGTCGCGCCGGTGATCGGCCAGGGTGTAGCCCAGAGCGTTGCTGACGTTGTCATCGAGGGGCCTCTCGCGATGCAGCGCCTCGAGCGCGGCGATGGCCTCGCCGACCCGGCCCGCACGCTCGAGCAGCACCGCGCGCTGGTAGCTGATGTCGGGATTGCCGGGTGAACGGCGCAGCGCGCTGTTGACCCGGCTCAATGCCTCATCGGCGGCGCCCGCCACCGAGAGCAGCTCCGCGCCGGCGAGCTCGGCGCGGATCCGTTCGTCCGGTTCGGCATCGCGGGGCGCGCCGAGAACGCGGACGGCGCCATCGCGGTCGCCCTGGCGATACAGGATGCCAGCGGTGCGGCGGCGTCCCTCGCCTTCGAATGCAGTACCCATCAGGAGCGCATAGTCGCGGGTCGCCGCGTCGTCATCGCCACGACGTTCAGCGATCAGGCCCAGGTAATACACCGCCATGGGTGCGGAAGCGGCATCATGCAGCAGGCCATTGCAGCGCTGTTCCGCAACCGCGTAGTCGCTGCGCTCGATCGCAAGCTCGGCCAGCAGGCGCCCCGCCGCGCCCCCTGATTCCGGATCGGTCAGCAGTCCCTGCAGCTCGGCCTGCGCCGCGTCGTCCTGACCGAGCACCATGAGTGATTGTGCCAGAGTCAATCGGCCGCCCTTGCCCGTCGCGGCAAGACGGGCCGCGGCGCTCGCGGCCTTCGCGTCTCCCAGCACGGCCTGGGCACGCGCCGTGATCTGAGCGACATCCGCCTCTCCCGCCCCCGCCTCACGCGCACGCTGGGCGTGGTGCAGCGCCAGCCTGGCATCCCAGGCCTCGAGTGCGAGGCTCGCCGTCGCGAGCTGCGTCGCCGCCGCCGCGAGCGGCGGCGCGTCCAGATCGCGCAGCATCGCCAGGGTCGGCTCGCTCCCCGCACTCTGCGACAAGGCCCCGATGGTCTCCGGAATGTGCTGCGCGCCGGCGGCGAGCCAGAGGCTGAAATGCCGCCGTGCCTCGCTGATCTGCTGGGCGCCGAGATCGGCGCGGACCAGCGCCAGGGTCGCGTCGGCATCGCCGGGCGCGAGCTGCACCCAGCGGGAGGCCAGCGTGCGCGCCAATGTGTACTGGCCGCAGGCCAGCGCTACGGCAGCGGCGTGAGAAGCGAGCTGCGGCTCGGCCAACTGCTGCACCGCCTGCTGGTAACGGGTGGTCGCAATGCCGCAGTCGCCGCGCTGCAGGGCGGCCTCCGCACTGACGATCGCGGCATTGCCGTCCATGGTGCCGTCGGTGGCCGCCGAAGCGGCGCCCGCGATCGCGGCGCGGCCGAGGGGGGTCGCGAGCAGTCCGGCCAGGCAGGCGAGCACCGCCACCAGTGACGGCGCGATCGGCGAGGGGCGGTGGCAAAGCGGCATGATCATGCGACTATAGCAGCACGATGAAAGTTTCGATCCGCCAGAAGCTGGAAAAATCCGCAGAGCGCTACGAGGAAGTGGGACATATGCTGGCGGACCCCCAGGTGCTCGCGCGCCCCGAGCAGTTTCGCGAGTTGTCGGTCGAATATGCCCGGCTGCAGCCCACGGCAACAGCGCTCCAGGAATACCGTCGGCTCGAGGCCGAACTCAGCTCCACCGAGCCCCTGCGTCAGGACGGCGACGCCGGCATGCGCGCGCTGGGCGAGGAGGAGGCGCTGCGTCTGCGCACCGCACTGGCGGCCCGCGGCGAATCCCTGCAGCGCCTGTTGCTGCCTCAGGATCCACACGACGAAGGCAACATATTCCTGGAGATCCGGGCCGGCACCGGGGGCGACGAGGCGGCCATCTTCGCCGGTGAGCTCTTGCGCATGTACAGCCGCTACGCGCAGCTGCGCGGCTGGCAGGTGGAGCTGCTGAGCGAGAGTTCCGGCGAACACGGCGGGTATCGCGAAGTGATCTGCCGCATCGTGGGCCGCGGCGCATTCTCACGCCTGAAGTTCGAATCCGGTACGCACCGCGTACAGCGCGTGCCCGCCACCGAATCCCAGGGACGCATCCACACCTCGGCCTGCACCGTGGCGATACTGCCGGAGCTGGCAGAGATCGATCGCATCGAAGTCAACCCGGCCGACCTGCGCATCGACACCTATCGCTCCTCGGGCGCCGGTGGCCAGCACGTGAACAAGACCGAATCGGCCGTGCGCATCACGCACCTGCCCACCGGCGTGGTCGTGGAGTGCCAGGACGAGCGCTCACAGCACAAGAATCGTGCGCGCGCGCTGGCGTTGCTGCAGGCACGACTGCTCGCTGCGGAACAGGAGAAGCGCGCCAGTGCCCAGGCCCGGACGCGCAAGCTCCAGGTCGGGAGCGGGGATCGGTCCGAGCGCATCCGCACCTACAACTTCCCGCAGGGGCGCATGACTGACCATCGCATCAACCTGACGCTCTACAAGCTCGCGGCCATCATGAACGGCGAGCTCGATGAACTGCTCGAGGCGCTGCAGCGCGAATTTCAGGCCGAGGAACTGGCGGCCGAATAAATCACCAGCCACAGCGCGCTGAAGTACACCAGCGCCACGGCCTGGATGCCGAGACCGCAGGCCTGGGCGAATGCGGTGATGGCCGCCGGCTTCACTCCGGCGGCGCTGAGCCCGATCTTCACGATTCCGAATGCGAGGCTGGCGGCAAAGGCGCACACCAGGAAAATCAGCGCGGCAATGAGGGCCGCCGCCAGCACCTTCCACCACAGCGGCCGCACCAGGCGTATGCAGCGCACCACCACCTGCAGAGGACTGAGCGTCTCGAACAGCACGACCGGCCGCAACAGGAGGACACATATGAGCAGGTAGATGCCGGGCAAGAGCAGGGCGAACGCCCCGGCAAACACGGCGACAGCGGCCAGCACGCTGCTGAGGATCAAAAGCGGCCACCGTGCCAGTGCTGCGGCAAACTCCGACTGCCCTTGCGGCGCCCTGCCGGACTGCATGGCACGCTGGCGCAGCATCAGCAGCGCGGCGAGCAGCTGGTAGAACGCGAAGCCCACCAGGCTCAGCGTCCAGAATTTCGGATCCAGCGGGGGATGGAACGGATCCACCGGATTGCCGGTCGTCATCAGCCAGTACATGTTGGGGAGCGCCGAAAACAGGATGGCGAACAGGGCGACCGGCAGGCACTTGGCCAGCGTGGAGCGGAAAATGCGCGTCGCCGCATCCATCAAGTCGCTGACGGAGGCGGATCGGGACGGCAGCTGCGGCTCGGGCATGCGAAACTCCCGGATGGGGCGGGGCAAACAGGCGCGCAATTTAACATCACCGGCATGACTCCAGAGCAAGCACCGCCCACGGTCGCCGTGGCCCTGGCCCGCGCATCCGCCCGGCTGCGGCCATCGGACAGTGCCGCGCTCGATGCCCAGCTGCTGCTCGGGTTTTCGATGGGCCGCCCCCGCAGCTGGCTGCTCGCCGAGGGCGAGGCGCCGATTGCGCCGGCAGCCTGGGCCGAGTTCGAGCAACGCGTGGCGCGCAGGGCCCAGGGCGAACCGCTTGCCTATCTCATCGGCAGGCGCGAATTCTGGTCGCTCGATCTTAGGGTGTCACCCGCGGTCCTGGTGCCGCGCCCGGAAACGGAGTTGGTCGTGGAACGCTCGCTCGCCCTGTTGGGCGATGCGGCCGCCGACATTGCGGATCTGGGTACCGGGTCAGGTGCTATCGCCCTCGCTCTGGCGCGCGAGCGGCCACGCTGGCGCGTGACCGCCACCGATCGATCCGCCTCAGCCCTGGCAGTCGCCGCAGCCAACGCGCGCGCGCTGGCCGTCAGTAATGTCGAATTCCTCATCGGCGAGTGGTTTGCGCCCCTGAGCGGGCGGCACTTTCAATTGCTGGCCTGCAATCCACCGTATATGGCTGCGGATGATCCGGCTCTGGACGATGCCGCGCTGCGGTACGAGCCGCCGGCGGCGCTGGTGGCCGCTCGGGGCGGCCTGGCGGACCTGGCGAGCGTCGTGGCCGGCGCCCCCACGCATCTGTCCACATGCGGCTGGCTGGTGCTCGAGCACGGCGCTGGGCAGGCCGCCGCCGTTGCGGAGTTGCTTGTGGCGCAGGGCTTCAGTCACGTACGCTGCCACCATGACCTCGCAGGACTGCCGCGAGTTACCGAGGCACAGTGGCCGGCACAGGCCTCCAACCTGATAGTAGAGCCATCAACATGATACGTTTTGAAACGACCCACGGCGGCTTCACCGTCGAATTATTCGACGGCGATGCGCCGCTTACCGTCGCAAACTTCCGCCAGTACGTGGATGAGGGCTTCTTCGACGGTACGATTTTCCATCGGATCGTGCCGGGCTTCGTGATCCAGGGCGGCGGCCTGACGGCGGATTTCTTGCAGAAGCCCACGCGCGCACCGGTCCGGAACGAGGCCGGGAACGGCTTGCTGAATGAGCGCGGCACGCTGTCCATGGCGCGCACCGATTCCCCGCACAGCGCCACCTCACAGTTCTTCGTGAATCTCAAGGACAACGAATTCCTCGATCACCGCCCCGGCCACCATGGCTACGCAGTCTTCGGCCGCGTCGTCGAGGGTCTGGAGATCGTCGACAAGATCGCCGGCCTGCCCACGGGCCGGCGCAAGGGGTACACCGACGCGCCGATGGAGGATGTCGTCATCAACACGGCCCGCCGCGTGAAGGTACCGGCCTAGGGGCTGTTGACACCGATGCGATTGCTGCGCGGCCTCGTGCGTGGCCTGCTGTCCCTGGTGCTGCTCGCGGTGCTGCTGCTGCTGCTGACCGTGCTCGCGCTACGCTGGCTGAATCCACCCACCAGCGCCTTCATGATCGAATCGTCCCTGGCGGCCCTGCGTGCGGGCGAGCATGACTATGCGACGCACTATCAGTGGGTGGACCTGGAGCAGATCTCCCCGCAGGCCGCGCTGGCGGTCATCGCCTCGGAGGACCAGCAATTTCCGTTTCATGGTGGCTTCGATTTCCAGTCGATTCGCGAGGCCGTGCGTCACAATGCCACCAGCCGCCACGTGCGCGGCGCCAGCACGATCTCGCAGCAGGTGGCGAAGAATCTGTTCCTGTGGCCAGGCGGCGGGCTGTTTCGAAAGGGCCTGGAGGCCGGCTTCACCCTACTCATCGAGTCGTGCTGGCCCAAGGAGCGCATCCTCGAGGTCTACCTGAACATTGTTGAGTTCGGCCGCGGCGTCTACGGTGTGCAGGCCGCGGCGCAACACTATTTTCACGAGAACGCCCGGCGCTTGAACCGCGCCGACAGTGCGCTGCTCGCCGCCGTGCTTCCCAACCCGCGCCGCCTGCGCGTCGAGGCGCCCTCGGCCTATGTGTGGGCCCGCAGCGAGTGGATCGCGGAGCAGATGGCGGAGCTCGGCGGTACCACTTACCTTGACTATGTCGAAGCCGAGATCAAGCGGCGGCCCTGAGTCGCGGTGGCCGGAAATCAGGCGCGCGCGCTCAGTCCTCGCGCTGGCAGTCGTGTCGGCCGGCAGACGGTCCAGTCCATGCGGGACCATCGATGCCGTACGTAGGCCCGCAGCACCACGACGCCCGCCAAGCCACCGGCCATCAGCGGCCAATGTTCCGCAATGGGTTCGGCGTCCAGCCACGGCAGCATGGCGGTCATGATCCAGGTAACCCACACGATCAAGGCAACGGGCGCGTTCGGCCAGGGCCAGCCTTGCGGGTTCATCCCGATGTAGATGGCGACGCAGGCGGGTACCAGGCTGGCCAGCAACACGTACGCGCCGCTGGCCGCCGGGTGCGGGAGATACTGCCAGGACGCGGGGAGCGCTAGCAGAAAGGGCGCACCGAACAGCAGCCAATGCAGCCAGATGCGTCGCTCGCATTGGGCAAACAGCGCAGCTCGCGTGGCCCCGGTCTTCAGCCACAGGTAGCGGCAACGGGCTGCCGCCATCCGCGCGTAGGCCCAACCCAGCAGCGCGAGGATGGCAGGCAACATCGCGGCGAACGTCAACCCGGCCGCGAGGCGAGCGGAACCGGCGCCCGTCATGAGCAACGCTGCGGGCAGAACGAACACGCCGGCAACGAGGATATTGCGCGGCCTAAAGCGGGTGCGGAACAGCTCACCCCACAGCAGGGTGCCAATACTGGAACTGGTTCGGGTTGTGGACGGCTGCACTGGAATCTCATCGGTGGACGATGCACCCCAGGCAATCGATCGCCAGTTCGGTGCACGGATGCGCCGGGCTCGCAGATACCACGACACGAAAGCAATCCCGGCCGCGATCACCGCCAGCCCTCCGGAATTCGTAAAGGGGCGCAGCGGTGCTGCAAGCGCGGGGAAGCGCGAGCTCAGATTGGGCAGCCAAATCAACATCAGCACCCCAAGCGCGGTAAAACCACCGCCGCTCAAGACAAACATCAGGATCATCAATGCAAATCCCGCTCCGGCCGCTACCAGGAACGCGCGGCCCAGGGCAGCTGCATCCAGTAACGCGGGCGGGGTTGCAAGCTGGACTAATGCAAGATGGGCCGCGACCAGCGCCGCTGCCACGGCGACCGTGAGCGCCACGCCCGACAGCAATCGGACCCTGGCGAACGGCCTCAGCGTCGAGGCGCGCTGAGCCGACAGGGTCCGCCACAATAGGCCGCCCAAAAAGGCCGGTACGATCAGCACCAAAACCAGTCCGATGATGCCGAGCTCACTTGCATACTGGCCCCCCAGGCTCGGGCCGAAGACGAGCAGGATCAGGGCTGGCACATTGAGCCAGCGCTGCAGTGGCACCATGGAGTACATGAG
>DASWFL010000122.1:0-4699 GCA_036394255.1 Steroidobacteraceae bacterium | reverse complement strand
GCCACCGCGAGCGCTATCTCAGCGTCACCGAACATGCGCGCATGGAGGCGCTCGAGTCCATCCATCGGCGCCACGACGCCGAGCTGTTGGTGTTCCTGCTCGAAGATGAAAAACTGCTCGATACGCTGCCGGCGCGCGCGCGCTATTACCTCGCCGAAGGCCTGCGGCTGCGCGGCAAGCCCGGCGACGGCGAGCGCGCGATCACGGAGTACGAGACCACCATCAAGACCGCGCCGGATGATCCGAACGCCTATCAGGCCCTGGGCGTGCGCTACATGCGTGACGGCCACAAGAGTGAAGCGCTGGCGATGCTGCGCCAGTATGTGAAGCTGGAACCCGACCCGGCGCGCAGCAGCTATGCGCGGCAGTACATCACTGTCTTGGAGCAGGAGACGCCATGAGATCAACACGGCTGCTTGCAGCACTTTTCGGCGCGGCCCTGCTCGGGCTCGCACCGGCGGCGCGGGCCTGGAAGCTTGCCGTGGCGAACGAACCGCACGTGAACCCGGGCCGCGGCTATGCCGTTCAGTTTCCGGTGGGCTGGAAGTTCGATCGCCTGTATTTCAGCGACGAGACCGGTGCGACCCGCGACGGCCCGGCCCTGCAGGCCATTTTTGTCGACTTCCGCGAACACAAGAAGGCGTTCAAAGCGATCAAGAAGGAATCATCGCCCGACATGCTGCCGCAGGAACTCGCCGAACTGCTGGTCGCGGACATGACCAAGGAGCGCGGCCTGGAAAACGTCGCGGTCCAGTCGAACGAGCCGGCGATGCTAGCCGGCCGGCCCGGATTCAGGCTGAGGTTCGAATACAAGCTGCCCGTGGATCGCGGCGCGGTGCGGATGCGGGAAGTCGTCGTGGGTACAGCGGCGACCAGGGGGTTTTACCTGGTCGGCTACCGCGCTCCGGTGCTCTATTACTTCGATCGTGACCTCGACAGTTTCGGTGCAGCCGTCCAGTCCTTCACGATTACCGATCCGGCCACGAAACCGAATTAGCCCGGCGTAGTCCTATGATTAGCGCGACCGGGGACACATGACGGTCACGCCGGTTCGGGCTATGCTGGTTTTTGTCCCGGCAGCCGAATCGACATAAGCTGTTGATTCTGGAATTCCCATGAAGCTGAAGATCCCCCTCGCGAGACCCAAGTGGTGGCCGCTGGCCGTGGGTGCCCTGCTGCTGCTGACTGCAGGCGGGCGAGCGCTCCAGGCCGCCGACAGCGGCGCCACGGGCCTGCTGCCCGGGGCGAGTGGCAGCCAGGAGTTCCTGCCTCCCGAGGTCGCCTTCCGTGTCGCGGCGCGCGTGGAGTCACCGGACCGCGTGCGCCTCAGCTGGGCCATTGCCCCCGGGTACTACCTCTACAAGTCGCGCCTCAAGTTCGCGGCCACGAGCCCCGGCATCAGCCTCGGTGCGCCGCAGCTGCCCGAGGGCGACACCAAGACCGACGAGTACTTCGGCAAGCAGGTCGTCTACCACATGGAGCTCATCGCGCACCTCGGCGTGCAGCGCGCGGTGAACGCCGGCCACCTGCTGGACCTGGCGGTGACCTACCAGGGCTGCGCGGAGGCGGGACTGTGTTATCCGCCGATTACGCGCCAATTCAAACTTGACCTCGACAGCGCAACGGCGCTCGCCGGCGGCACCGCGCCCGGGGCCGGCAATAGCCCGGGCGCCGGCGGGCAACCGTTCGTTTCGGTGCAGGACAGCCTGGCCAACGCCATTCGCGGTGGAAGCCTGACCTTGATGCTGGTGCTGTTCTTCGTGTCCGGGCTCGGCGTGGCCTTCACCGGGTGCGTACTGCCGACCGTGCCGATCCTCTCCAGCATCATCGTTGGTCAGGGCAACAAGGCCACGACCCTGCGCTCCTTCGCGTTGTCCCTGACCTATGTACTGGGGATGGCGCTGACTTATACCGTGGCCGGGGCACTGACCGCGGCCTCCGGTCTGCACGTGCAGGCGATGTTCCAGCAGACCTGGATCGTGCTGCTGTTTGCGATCCTGATCATTGCCATGGCGGCATCCATGTTCGGCGCTTTTACCGTGCAGATGCCCTCGTTCATTCAGTCGCGTGTCGCCGATCTGAGCAACCGGCAGCGGGGCGGCACCTTTGGCGGCGTTGCTGTGATGGGCATGCTCTCCGCGCTGATCATTACGGCGTGCGTGGCCCCGGCCATGATCGCGGCCCTGACCGTCATCAGCCAGAGCGGCAATGTGGTACGCGGCGCCAGTGCGCTGTTCGCGATGAGCATGGGGATGGGCTTCCCGTTGCTCCTGATCGGGACCTCGGCAGGGGGGCTACTGCCACGCGCGGGCGCTTGGATGGATGACGTGAAGCGCCTGGGCGGTTGTCTGATGCTGGGCGTCGCAGCCTGGATCGTGGCGCGTCTGCTCACTGACACGCAGGCGCTGCTCCTGTACGCCGTTCCGGTGATCGCGGCGGTGATCGTGCTGTGGCGCTTCGCCGTGCGCGGCACGGCGCTGAAAGTCACGCGCTTCGCCGCGCTCGCCAGCGCGCTGTACGCGGTGGCTTTGGTGGTGGGCTTTGCGCAGGGTGCGAACAGTCCCTGGCATCCGCTCGCCGGACGGGCGGCTCAGGTGGCGTCCCCGGAGTTTCAGCAGGTGCGCACGGTGGCCGATCTCGACCGTGCGGTGGGCGCCGCGACGGCGGCGGGCCGCCCCGTGATGCTCGATATCTACGCCGACTGGTGTGTGTCGTGCAAGGAGATGGAGCGGGACACCTTCAACGAACCGCCGGTGCGCGCGGCCATGGCGCGGATGACACTGCTGCGCGCCGACGTCACCGCCAACGACGACAATGATCGTGCCCTGTTCAAGCGCTTCGGCATCTTCGGGCCGCCGACCATCGCCTTCTACGGTGCAGACGGCCAGGAACGCAGGGCCTACCGCGTAGTCGGCTATATGAAGGCGCCGGCCTTTGCCCAGGTACTCGCGCGCGTCGCGGCGCAGTCGAACTAGGACCGCCGTGAAGATTCCAACTGCCCTGCTGCTCCTGGCGGTCGCGCTCGCCGGTGCCGCCGCCGGCTTCCTGGCCTACCGCTACTACCCCAGGCCCGCCCCGACCGTGGCAAACCTGCCGGCGGCCTCGTTACCGGCGGCGACCGCAGCTGCGCCCGCACCGCCGGCGGATGCGGAACTGCCGGGCCGGATCCCGCTGGAGGTGCCGGACCTCAAGCTCGCGGACATGGCGGGCAAGCTTCATGCCCTGCGCGACGGCTCGAAGCAACCCCACCTGTACAATTTCTGGGCCACCTGGTGCGAACCGTGCCGCCGGGAGATCCCGCTGCTCAACGCGCTGCAGCGCCGCTACCAGGGCGATCACCTCCAGGTCGTCGGCATCGCCATCGATTTCCGCGCTGCCGTGCGGCAGTTCCTCCGCACCACGCCGCTCGATTACGCGCTGCTGGTCGGGGAGGACGACGGCTATGAGGCGGCGCAGAAATTCGGCATGGGCATGGCCCTGCCCTTCTCGGTCTTCGCCGACGAACAGGACCGCATCATGGCCGTCAAAGTGGGCGAATTGCACCGCGAGGAGGCCGATTCGGTCCTGGCACAAATGCGCTCGCTCAGAGGAGGACGCACGAGCCTGCCCGAGGCACGCGCGGCCATCGATTCGGCCCTCAGGCAGTACTCGATTGCGCGTGCGAAACAATCACAAGGTGGCTAGAACCTTTGTTACATAATTGATTCAATAGACTCCCTCCAAATCGGCGCAGATCGCCGCAAAGTCGGCGACATTGAGTATCAATCTCTGCCCGTTTGGGCTAAATTCGCGCCAGTTTAACAACAAGACCGGGGACCCCTCAGGACCTACGGTGTAGACCCATGGATATCAGGAAAATCAAGAAATTGATCGAGTTGCTCGAGGAATCGGGCGTCGCTGAAATCGAGATCAAGGAGGGTGAGGAATCGGTGCGCATTGCGCGCCAGTCGGCGGCCGGCGCCCAGGCCCAACCGGCCGCCGCCCCGCTCGTCACCCACACACTGCCCGCTGCCGCGCGCCCGGGCGCGCCGGGTGCCGGCCGCCCCGCCACCAGCCCCAGCGCGCCCGCGGAGGAAGCGGCGGGGACACCGGTAGCCGGCGCGGGTGAGCATGTGGTCACGGCGCCCATGGTCGGCACCTTCTACAACGCGCCGGCGCCGGGCGCGAAACCCTTCGTCGAGATGGGCGACCAGATCGAGGCGGGCCAGGTGCTGTGCGTCATCGAAGCCATGAAGATGATGAACCAGATCGAGTCGGAGATCGCAGGCCGGGTGCGCGCGATCCTGATCAATAACGGCGAACCGGTCGAGTTCGGCCAGCCCTTGTTCATCGTCGAATAAGCCTCATGCTGGACAAGATCGTCATTGCCAATCGAGGCGAAATAGCGCTGCGGATCCTGCGGGCCTGCCGCGAGCTGGGCATCAAGACGGTCGCCGTGCATTCGACCGCCGATTCGACTCTCAAGCATGTCCTGCTGGCCGACGAATCGGTATGCATCGGGCCGCCGGCCAGCCGCGACAGCTACCTGAACATGCCCGCGATCATCAGTGCCGCGGAAGTCACGGACTCGGTCGCCATTCACCCCGGCTACGGCTTCCTGTCCGAGAGCGCCGATTTTGCCGAGCGCGTGGAAAAGAGCGGGTTCACGTGGATCGGGCCGAAGGCGGAAACCATCCGCCTGATGGGCGACAAGGTCTCG
>DASWFL010000121.1:0-7857 GCA_036394255.1 Steroidobacteraceae bacterium | reverse complement strand
TCCAAGTGAACTTGATCGGCGCCTTGCGGCTTCGTTGTAGCAGAAATTTCGGATTTGCGATATTTGCATTTGGCACCGGTTTCGCCAGATTAGGGGCCAGCTTCGTGCCGATCTTTGCACAGGTGCCGGCGGAGTCTAACTAGAAGTAGACAACCGAAATGACGCTTTAAAAAGCGTCACTTTCGGCGGATAAAACATTTGGGAACACGCAACCACTTGACTGGACTACAGCACCAGGGAATTCGTACGTCAATAGCGCCGCCTGCGTTAGGCGGCAGGAGCCGTCCACGTGAACGAAGCACCTCGCCTCCTCGATCAATTGCGCCATCAGATCCGCCTGCGGCACTACAGCTACCGTACGGAGCTGACCTACGTGGGGTGGGTGAAGCGTTTCATCCTGTTTCACGGGAAGAAGCACCCGGCCACCCTGGGAGGACCAGCAGTCGAAGCCTGGCTCTCCCACCTGGCCACCGAGCGCAAGGTGGCGGCGGCGACCCAGGCGCAGGCGCTGGCCGCCGTGTTATTCCTGTACAGGCAGGTGCTGAGGACGGAATTGCCCTGGCTGGACAATGTGGTTCGTGCGACCCAGCCGCGGCGTCTTCCAGTCGTGTTGACGCAGGATGAAGCACGCGCCGTCATCGGTCACTTGCAGGGCGTGCACTGGCTGATCGGCGGGCTCCTGTACGGCAGCGGGCTGCGGGTGCTGGAGGCCTTGCGTCTGCGGGTCAAGGATATCGACCTGAAGATCCAGCAGCTGATCGTACGGGACGGCAAGGGCGCCAAGGATCGGGTGACCGTGCTGCCGGCCGCGCTTATTCAGCCGCTGACCGTTCATCTGGCGCGGGTGCGGGAACAGCACAATCTGGCGATCGCCGCAGGCTACGGCGGTGTGGAGCTGCCCCACGCGCTGGCACGCAAGTATCCGCGGGCGCATCTGGACTGGGCCTGGCAGTACGTCTTCCCCTCCGCGCAGGCGTCCATCGACCCGCGCAGCGGGGAACGGCGCCGCCGTCATATGCTGGAGGCGACGATCCAGCGGGCCACGCGGGCGGCCGCGATGCGCGCCGGCATTCTGAAGCCGGTGTCACCGCACACCTTCCGGCACAGCTTTGCCACCCATCTCCTGGAAGGGGGCTACGACATCCGCACGGTGCAGGAATTGCTGGGACACAAGGACATTTCGACCACGCAGATTTACACCCACGTGATGCAGAAGGGTGCCAACGCGGTGCGCAGTCCGCTGGACGCGCGCTGATCGGAGGTGCATCCTGCCACCCAGGAGGGCACATGAAACTCATCTCTTTCCTGCTGACGATGGCGGTGCTTGCAGTACTGGATTCGGCCGGCGCAGCGACCGCACCCGCGGCGACACCCTGCACCGCCCCGGCGCACCATCAGTTCGACTTCTGGATCGGCAACTGGAGCGTAACGGAGAAAGGCAAGCCGGCGGGCAGCAATCACATCGATCGCCTGCTCGGGGGCTGCGCGCTGCTGGAGAACTGGGTGGGTGTGGACGGCAGCCGCGGACACAGCCTCAACTTCTACGATCCGCGGCGCGACCTGTGGCAGCAGACCTGGATCGACAACTCCGCCGCGGCCCTGAATCTCACCGGCCACGTGAGCGGCGGCCGCATGGTGCTGACGGGCGCCAGCAACGATGCCAATACCCACGCACAGCGGATCGATCGCATCACCTGGACGCCGAATGCGGACGGCACCGTGCGACAGCTGTGGGACCAGTCGCAGGATGCGGGCCGGACCTGGAAAGTGGTATTCGACGGGCTGTACACCCGCAAGGCGACCTGACCGGCCGCGCTGGAGCGCACCAGGCTATTCGACCGTGACGCTCTTGGCGAGGTTGCGGGGCTGATCGACATCGGTCCCGCGCAGGATGGCCACGTGATAGGCCAGGAGCTGCAGCGGAATCGTGTAGATGACGGGCGCCTGGAAGGCGCTCACGTGGCGGGGCATCAGGATCACGTGCACGCCATCGCTCGAGGTGAAGCCCGAGTCGGGGTCGGCGAACACGTACAGCTCCCCGCCGCGCGCCCGCACCTCCATCAGGTTCGACTTGAGTTTTTCGAGCAGCTCGTTGTTCGGCGCCACGGTCACGACGGGCATGTCCGCGTCAACCAGCGCGAGCGGGCCGTGCTTGAGTTCGCCGGCGGCGTAGCCTTCGGCGTGGATGTAGGAAATCTCCTTGAGCTTGAGCGCGCCTTCCATGGCCACGGCATGCAGGGGGCCGCGGCCGAGGAACAGGGCGTGCTGCCGGTCGGCGAAGTGCAGGGCGAGCTTGTGTATGGTGGTATCGAGCTCGAGGGTCTTCTCCATCAGTCCGGGCAAGCCGATGAGCTGGCCGACCAGGCTCCGTTCGCGTTCGGCGTCGGCGCCGTGGTGGCGCGCCAGCACGATCACCAGCAGGCCGAGCGCGACCAGCTGCGCGGTGAAGGACTTGGTCGAGGCGACCCCGATCTCGGGACCGGCGCGGGTGAGCAGGACGAGATCCGCCTCGCGCACCAGTGAACTCTCCGGGACGTTGCAGATCGCCAGCGTACCCAGGTAGCCGAGCTGCTTGGCCAGGCGCAGGGCCGCCAGCGTGTCGGCCGTCTCGCCGGACTGCGAGATCGCCACCAGCAGGACGTTCTTCTGCACCACCGGGCTGCGGTAGCGGTATTCGCTGGCGATCTCCACGCGGCAGGGCAGGCGGCAGATCTGTTCGATGAAATAGCGGGCCACGATGCCGGCGTGGAAGCTGGTGCCGCAGGCGACGATGTGCACGCCGGCGACGCGCTCGAACAGCTGCGTGGCCGCCGGCCCGAAAGCGGCCTCGAGCAGCCGGCCGTTGGCGACGCGCTCCTCCAGGGTGTTGGCCACGGCGCGGGGCTGTTCGTGGATCTCCTTGAGCATGTAATGGCTGTACGGGCCCTTTTCGGCGGCGTCGGCGGACAGCTCGCTGTCGCGCGCCGCCCGTTCCGCCGCGTTGCCCTCGCGGTCGATGATGTACACGCTGCTGCGCGTCACCTCGGCCACGTCGCCCTCGTCCAGGAATATGAAGCGGCGCGTGACCGGCAGGAGCGCGGCGACATCCGAGGCGACGAAATTCTCCTCCACGCCGATGCCGATCACCACCGGGCAGCCCACGCGCGCGATGATGAGGCGCGTGGGGTTCTGCTGGCTGATCACGGCGAGGGCGAAGGCGCCCTGGAGTTCCGCCACTGTGGCGCGCACCGCCTCGTGCAGGTCGCCGAGGCGCCCGAGGTGGAAGTGCACGCGATGGGCGATGACTTCGGTGTCGGTCTCGGACTCGAACTGGTAGCCGGCTCGGCCCAGCTCGGCGCGCAGCGCATCGTGATTCTCTATGATGCCGTTGTGCACGATCGCGAGGCCATCGCGCGAGACGTGCGGGTGGGCGTTGCGCTCGGTGGGCGCGCCGTGCGTGGCCCAGCGCGTATGCGCGATGCCGAGCGTGCCGGCGACGGGCGTCGCGGTCAGCGCCTCTTCCAGGGCGCGCACCTTGCCCACGGTGCGGAGCCGGCGCATCTGTCCGTCGGCGCCGACCACGGCCAGGCCGGCCGAGTCGTAGCCGCGATACTCGAGGCGCCTGAGCCCTTCGATCAGGACCGGCACGATGTCGCGCCCGGAAATCGCCCCGACTATTCCGCACATCCCTCGGTCACCTTCCCGGCTACTTCCTGTCGGGCCGTCGCCAGGCCTCGACGCTGCGCTGGGTGGATCGCTCCAGGGTGAGGGTGTTGGCTGGAGCATCGGTGGTGATCGTCGAGCCCGCGCCGATCGTGGCGCCCGCGCCGATCCGGACCGGCGCCACCAGCATGCTGCCCGAGCCGATGAAGGCCTGATCGCCGATCTCCGTGCGCCACTTGTTGACGCCGTCGTAATTGCAGGTGATCGTCCCCGCGCCGATGTTGACGTCCGCACCGACGGTGCTGTCGCCCAGGTAGCTCAGGTGATTGGCCTTGGTGCCCGGACCGATCTGCGATTTTTTCACCTCGACGAAATTGCCGATGTGCACTCCCGCCTGCAGCGTGGTCTCGGGGCGGATGCGGCTGAACGGGCCGATCTGGCAGCGCGCGCCGATCTCGGCGCGCTCGATCACGCAGTTGGGCTTGATGTAGGTGCCTGCCCCCACCTGCACCTGGCTGAGCGCGCAGTTGGCGCCGACGTACACCCCGTCGCCCAGCTGCACAGGGCCGTCGAGCACCACGTTGACGTCGAGCACGACATCGCGCCCGCAGTTGACCGCGCCGCGCACGTCGAGCCGGGCCGGATCGATCACGGTGACACCCGCCAGCATGAGTTCGCGCACGCGCTGCCGGCGGTATTCGGCCTCGACCTCCGCGAGCTGCAGTTTGTCGTTGACGCCCTGTACCTCGGCGGCGCTCGTCGCCAGCAGCGGGAGCACCTTCAGCTTGTCCTTCACCGCCATCGCGATGACATCGGTGAGGTAGTACTCGCGCGCGGCGTTGTGGGTCTTGAGCCGCGCGAGCCAGCCTTTCAGGCGCCGGCCATCGACGGCGAGTACGCCCGTGTTGACCTCGCGCAGCCGGAGTTCGCGCGCGCTCGCGTCGCGCTGCTCGACGATCCGCAGCACCTGCCCACGCGCATTGCGCACGACACGCCCGTAGCCGGTGGGATCGGCCAGCTGTGCCGTGAGCAGTCCCATGCTGTTCGGGCCGGCGAGCTTCAGCAGCGCGCACAGGGTGTCGGCGCGGATGAGCGGCACGTCGCCATACAGCACCAGCACCATTGCGCCGTCCGGCACGCCCGGCATCGCCTGCAGCACGGCGTGCCCCGTGCCGAGCTGCTCGGCCTGGCGCACCCAGCGCAGGTTCGCTTCGCGCACCGCGGTGCGCAGCAGTTCGCCGGCCTGGCCGTACACGACGTGGATCAGATCCGGATTCAGTGCCTTGGCGGCGTCGACGACGTGCGCGAGCAGCGGATAGCCGGCGAGCGGCTGCAGAACTTTCGGCAGGTTCGATTTCATCCGCAGGCCCTGGCCTGCGGCCAGGACGATCACGGACAGCGACTGCGGTTTTCGGGGCTTGGCCGTCATGGAAGAGCCTCAATCTAACACAGGGGCTGCGGCCGTGGTTCAGCCGCCCTGGCACGGCAGGCCGGAGGGTCAGCCCCTGATCTTGCGCAGCCGCTCGATGAGCTTGAGTTGTGCGGCGGCGCGGGCGAGCTCGGCCAGCGCTTCGGCCTGCCCGAGCTTGTCGATCTTGCCCGCGAGCGCTTCCTCGGCGCGCTGGCGCGCGGCCAGCGCCGCGGCCTCGTCCAGATCGTGGGCACGTGCGGCCGTATCGGCCAGCACCGTGACGCGCAGGGGCTGCACCTCGAGCGCACCTCCGCCGACATAGAAGGACTGCTCTTCGCCTTCCACCGGCTGCACGCGCACTTCGCCCGCCTTGAGCAGCGTCAGGAGCGGCGCGTGGCGCGGCGCCACGCCGATCTCGCCCTCCGCGGCCGGCAGGAACACCATCTTCGCCGCGCCCGAGTAGATCTCCCCTTCCGCGCTGACGATATCGACGTGGATGCTCTCGCTCATTGCAGCGTCTTCGCCTTCTCGACCACTTCCTCGATCGAGCCGACCATGTAGAAGGCCTGCTCCGGGAGCGAGTCGTAGTCGCCCGCGAGGATGCCCTTGAAGCCGCGGATCGTGTCCTTGAGCGCCACGATCTTGCCGTCCTGGCCCGTGAACACCTTCGCGACGTTGAAGGGCTGCGACAGGAAGCGCTGGATCTTGCGCGCGCGGAACACGGTGAGCTTGTCCTCTTCGGACAACTCGTCCATCCCCAGGATCGCGATGATGTCCTGCAGCTCCTTGTAGCGCTGCAGCACCGCCTGCACGCGCCGCGCCGTCTGGTAATGCTCTTCGCCCACCACCAGCGGATCGAGCTGGCGGCTGGTGGAATCGAGCGGATCGACGGCCGGGTAGATGCCGAGCGCCGCGATCTGGCGCGAGAGCACTACCGTCGCGTCGAGGTGCGCGAAGGTCGTCGCCGGCGAAGGATCGGTCAGGTCGTCCGCGGGCACGTACACGGCCTGGATGGAGGTGATCGAACCGGTCTTCGTCGAGGTGATGCGCTCCTGCAGCACGCCCATCTCCTCGGCCAGTGTCGGCTGGTAGCCTACCGCGGAGGGCATGCGGCCCAGTAGCGCGGACACTTCGGTGCCGGCGAGCGTGTAGCGATAGATGTTGTCGACGAAGAACAGCACGTCGCGCCCCCGCCCGCTCGCCTGTTTCTCGTCGCGGAAGTACTCCGCCATGGTGAGCCCGGTGAGCGCCACGCGCAGGCGGTTGCCGGGCGGCTCGTTCATCTGGCCGTAGACCATCGCCACCTTGGAATTGCTCAGGGTCTCCTTGTCGATGACGCCCGACTCGATCATCTCGTGATAGAAATCGTTCCCCTCGCGGGTGCGCTCGCCCACGCCGGCGAACACCGACAGGCCCGAATACTGCTTGGCGATGTTGTTGATGAGCTCCAGCATGTTGACGGTCTTGCCGACGCCGGCGCCGCCGAACAGGCCCACCTTGCCGCCCTTGGCGAAAGGCACGAGTAGATCGATTACCTTGATGCCGGTGACCAGGAGGTCCTGCCCGCCCGCCTGTTCATCGTAGGAAGGAGCCGGCCGGTGGATCGGGAGCGTTTCCTTCGCCTCAACCGGACCGCGGTTGTCCTGCGGCACGCCGAGCACGTCCATGATGCGCCCGAGCGTCGCCTGCCCGACCGGCACCATGATCGGTGCACCGGTCGCCTGCACCGCGAGTCCGCGCTTCAGGCCCTCCGAAGCGCCCATCGCGATCGTGCGCACGACGCCATCGCCGAGCTGCTGCTGCACCTCGAAGGTCAGCTCGCCCTCAGCAAGGCGCAGCGCTTCGTAGATCTTCGGCACCGCGTCGCGCGCAAACTCCACGTCGACGACCGCACCGATGATCTGAGTAATCTTGCCCGTTGCCATCTGTACTTCCTCGTAACCTAGACCGCCGCGGCTCCGCCCACGATCTCCGCCAGTTCCTTGGTGATCGCCGCCTGCCGCGCCTTGTTATAGATGAGCTGCAGGTCGCCGATGAGCTTGCCCGCGTTGTCCGAAGCGCTCTTCATCGCCACCATGCGCGCCGCCATCTCGCAGGCGACGTTCTCGACCGAACCCTGGTAGACCTGCGACTCGATATAGCGCATCAGCAGCCCATCGAGTATCGGCATCGCCTCGGGCTCGTAGATGTAGTCCCAATATTCCGGCAGCTTGCCATCATTGATCGCCTGCGCCGGCAGCAGCTGTTGCACCAGCGGCCTCTGCGTCATCGTGTTGACGAACTGCGCGTTCACCAGGAACAGCCGGTCGATCCGTCCTTCCCGGTAGGCATCGAGCATGACCTTGACCGCGCCGATCAGGTCCTTGACGTGCGGACGATCGCCCAGGCCCGTGACGCTGCCGAGGATCGGCACGCCGAGGCGCCTAAAGAACGCCAAGCCCTTGCTGCCCAGGATACACAGGTTGATCGCCGCGCCTCGCCCCTGCCACTCGCGCATCAGGTGCAGCACGTTCCTGAACAGGTTCGCGTTCAGGCCCCCGCACAGCCCGCGATCGGTCGAGATAAGGATGACGCCGACCGACTTGGGCTCGCGCTCGACCAGGAAGGAATGCCGGTAGTCCGGGTTGGCCTGGGTCAGATTGCTGATGACACCGCGCATCTTCGCCGCGTAGGGGCGCGCGAGCTTCATGCGCTCCTGCGCCCGGCGCATCTTGCTCGCCGCGACCATTTCCATGGCCTTGGTGATCTTCTGCGTGCTCTTGACGCTGGCGATCTTGGAGCGGATTTCCTTGGTGCCGGGCATG
>DASWFL010000120.1:0-2300 GCA_036394255.1 Steroidobacteraceae bacterium | reverse complement strand
AACGCACCGGTGTCGGCGGAGAAGGCCAGCACCAGCACAAACAGCGCCCATTGCGCACCGCGCGGCCACAATTCCACCATGCGGGTCAGGGCCACCCAGGTGGGCACGAGCGCGACCAGGCCACCCAGCGCCGCCGACCAGCGGCTCACCCGCTGCGGCGCGAACAGCAGCCAGACTAAGGACAGCGCCCAGCACAGCGCGCTGAACTGCATCAGCGCGGCAAAATCGGCGCGGCCGGCGAGCAGCACCCGCAGCGTCGTGGCCAGCAGCGCGACCGCCAGCACGTACCCCAGGCGCGCGGCGCGTTGTTCCGCGCCGAGGAATACGGACCACTCCCAGGCCCCGGCCGCGATGAACAGGGCAAACAGCACGCGCGCGGCTGCGGCAGGAGCCAGAAACAGGACCGCGATCACCACGCCGCCGAGAATTACCGCCGTGAGGATTCGCTTGCCCATGCTCAGAGGGCGACCTGCGCGCCGGTCTGGCCGAAGCGCCGCTGGCGCCCGGCATAGTGCTGCAGGGCCAGCGCAAAATCCGCCGCGGAGAAATCCGGCCACAGCGTATCGGTAAAATACAGCTCGGCGTAGGCCAGGTTCCAGAGCAGAAAATTGCTGACGCGCTGCTCCCCGCCGGTCCGTATGAAAAGATCCGGATCAGGAAGCCCGGCCAGGGCGAGGCCACTGGCAAAATCCGTCTCCTTCAGCTCGGCACTGCTGAGCTCGCCCCGCTCGCAGCGCGCCGCCAGCCGGCGCGCCGCCGCCAGAATGTCCTGCCGGCCCCCATAGCTGAGCGCCACCTGCAGGCGCAGGGCGCGGTTGGATGCGGTCGCGCTGCTCGCGAGTGCAATGCGTTCCCGCAGCGGTGCGGCCAGCACACCCAGCTCACCGATGAAGCGCAGGCGCACGCCATTGGCCTGGAGCGAAGGCAGCTCGGCATCGAGCGACTCGCAGAACAGGTTCATGAGGCCGGCCACCTCGGCGGCCGGTCGCGACCAGTTCTCACTGCTGAAGGCAAACAGCGTCAGGGCATCGATGCCGTGGCGCACGCTCTCCTCGATGACCATGCGCACCGGGTTGATACCGGAACTGTGGCCCGCGCCCCGATCGCGGCCGCGTCCCTCGGCCCAGCGGCCGTTGCCGTCCATGACGATGGCGACATGGCGCGGCAGTGATCCCACTGGTTCAGCTCGCTTGCTCACGCTAAACCTGCAGGATCTCTTTCTCCTTGGCCCCCAGCTGCTGATCAATCTCGCCGATGAACCGGTCGGTCAGCTTCTGGATGTCCTCCTGAGCCTTGCGCTCATCGTCCTGGGAGATCTCCTTTTCCTTGAGCAGTTCCTTGATATCGGTCAGCACGTCCCGGCGCACGTTGCGAATGCTGACGCGCGCATTTTCGGCGTCCTGGCGCACCACCTTGCTGATGTCCCGCCGCCGCTCCTCCGTCAGCGGAGGAAGCGGTACGCGGATGACGGTACCCGCGGTCATCGGCGTGAGCCCCAGGTCCGACTTGTGAATGGCCTTCTCGATCGGCCCGACCATGGTCTTCTCCCAGGGCGAGATCACCAGGGTGCGCGCGTCCTCGATGCTGATGTTGGCTACCTGCTGCAGGGGCACGTCGGCGCCGTAGTAGTCGACCTTGAGGTGCTCCACCAGGCTCGGATGCGCGCGGCCGGTCCGCATCTTCTTCAAATCAGCCTGGAACACCTGCACGCACTTCTGCATGCGGGCGCTGGCGTCCTTTCTCAGATCCTCAAGCATACGGCCCCCTTGCGCTTCGATGCTGGTACGCGAGCCTCACTCATTGGTCACGAGCGTACCCACGTCCTCGCCGCGCGCAATGCGCAGCAGGTCACCGCCGCTGTTGAGGTTGAACACGCGCAGCGGCAGGCGGTGATCACGGCACATGACGATGGCGGTCGCGTCCATCACGTTCAGCCGCTCGGTCAGCACACGGTCGAAGGTGAGGCGCGGGTAGTGCTGCGCGGCGGCATTCTGCAGTGGATCGGCCGTAAAGATGCCGTTGACCTTGGTGGCCTTGACCAGCAGCTGCGCCTCGATCTCGATGGCGCGGAGCGAGGCCGCGGTGTCGGTCGTAAAGAAGGGATTGCCCGTGCCGGCGGCGAAGATGACGAGGCGGCCCTTCTCCAGGTGGCGCACGGCGCGGCGGCGGATGTAGTCCTCGCACACCTCGTTGATGCGGATCGCCGACATCACGCGGGCGTGTACCTGGAGGGACTCGAGTGCATCCTGCATGGCGAGCGCGTTCATGACGGTGGCCAGCATGCCCATCTGATCGGCGGT
>DASWFL010000119.1:0-1617 GCA_036394255.1 Steroidobacteraceae bacterium | reverse complement strand
GCCTCGGCCGAGGAAGTCGCGGCGTTGCCCGACGAAGCGGTGGTGCAGCCGGTCGACCCGCCAGTGCTCAGCGACCATTCGCTGGTTGCACCGCCCGCCCCCGACCTGTTCGTGCGGCTCCGGAGCGGCTTCAAGCTCGAGGATGCCGACGAAGCGATCGTCGATCGCGAACTCAACTGGTACGCCAATCATCCGGACTACCTGGAGCGTACCTGGAGCCGCGCCGAGCAATACCTGCACTACATCGTCGAGCAGCTCAACGCCCGCTCGATGCCGCTGGAACTGGCCCTGTTGCCGGTAGTCGAGAGCGCCTTCGAACCCTACGCCTACTCGCGCGCCCGCGCCTCCGGCCTGTGGCAGTTCATTTCAGGCACCGGTTCGATCTACGGCCTGAAGCAGGACTGGTGGTATGACGGTCGCCGCGACGTCGTCACCTCGACCCGGGCTGCGCTCGACTATCTGCAGGCGCTCCACGACGATCTCGGCGGCGACTGGCTGCTGGCGATCGCTGCCTACAACTGCGGCGAGGGGAATGTGCAGCGGGCGATTAACCGCAACCTGCGCCTCGGCCACCCCACCGATCTGTGGCACCTGAAGCTCCCGCGGGAAACCCGTTCTTACGTGCCCAAGCTCCTGGCCATGCGCCGCATCGTGGCCGACCCTGCCGCCTATGGCCTGGAGTTCAGCCAGATCTCGGACGAACCGTATTTTGCCCAGGTGGCCACCGGCGGGCAGATCGATCTGCAAGTGGTCGCCGAGATCGCCGGCATCACGAAGGAGGAGCTCTACGAGCTCAATCCGGCCTTCCATCGCTGGGCCACCGATCCCACCGGCCCCTACAGCCTGCTGGTACCGGTCGAGGCGGCCGACGGCCTGGAGCAGACCCTGCTGAGTCTCACTCCCGAACAGCGCATGCGCGTGGATCGGTACGAAGTGCACCACGGCGACACGATCGCCTCCATCGCCACGCAATATTCGACGACGCCGGAACTGCTGCGTCACCTCAACAACATGGACAGCAAGGAGAAGCCGGTCATCGGCGCCGCCCTGCTCGTGCCCTCCAGCACGATCCAGCTGCCTGAGAAAGCCATGCGCGCCGCGGCGCTGTTCGATCGCCCCGGCCGCCTGGGCGGCCGCCGCGGCGCTCACCACGGTCTGCACGTCGTGCGGCGTGGCGATACGCTCTACGCCATCGCGCACCGGCTCGGCACCGATGTCGCCACGCTCGCGCGCCTGAACCACATGGAAGTCGGCGACCCGATCCACGCCGGCCAGCGCCTCGTGGTGGCCAGTCGCGCACCGCGTGCCGAGGGTCCGGCCACGCGCGGCAGTGCCAGCAGCCCCGGCAACGCCCGCCAGGTCACCTATACCGTGCGCCGCGGCGATACGCTTTATGGCATCGCACGATTGCTCCAGGTCACGGTGCGCGACCTGCTCGGCTGGAATGGCATTTCCACGGACGGCGCCATCCGCCCCGGACAGAAGCTGGTGGCTTTCGTCAACGGGCGCGGCTGAACGATGCGGATGCTGGAGGGGAAGCACGCGCTGATCGTCGGCGTGGCCACGGATCGTTCGATCGCCTGGGGTATCGCCCAGGCCATGCACGCCCACGGCGCG
>DASWFL010000118.1:0-12790 GCA_036394255.1 Steroidobacteraceae bacterium | reverse complement strand
AGTTCCAGGGCGCGTTCGGCTCGGCCCAGGCAGGTCGCGGCGACCTGTCTCGGGCGTGCGGAACGTGCTCTGGAGCTGGCACTACAGTGGTCGGCGCAGCGGGTGCAGTTCGGGCAGCCGATCGGCAGATCAGGCAACTGCGGCTGCACCTCGAACTGCTGCGTGACTGGGCGGGCCGGCGCGCAGGGAGATAGCGTATGGATTTCTCGCTGAGTGACGAGCAACGCCTGATCATCAAGACGACGCGGGATTTTGTCCGCAACGAACTGGTGCCGCACGAGGCGGAAGTCGAACGCAGCGGAGTGCTGCGGCCCGAACTTCATCGGGAACTCAAGGCCAGGGCCATTGAGGCGGGCCTGTACGCCGCGAACATGCCCACCGAGGTGGGCGGTGCGGGGCTTGATACCGTGAGCTGGGTGCTGTACGAAAAGGAATTGGGCTGGACGGGCTATGCCTTGCACTACGGCTGCGTAGGCCGGCCTTCCAACATCCTGCTGGCCTGCCGGGGAGAGCAGCGCGAGCGCTACCTGCTGCCGGCGGTGCGTGGCGCGCGCGTCGAGTGCCTGGCGATGACCGAACCCACGGCCGGTTCGGACCTGCGCGGCATGCGCGCCACGGCCGTGGCCGCCGGTTCCGATTTCATCATCAACGGCACCAAGCATTTCATCAGCCACGCCGATCACGCGGATTTTGTCATCCTGTTCGCGGCCACCGGGGAGGAAGAGGCCCCCCGCGGCAGGCGCAAGCAGATCACCGCATTCCTGGTGGACGTCGGACATCCCGGCTTCACGATCCGCCCCGGCTACGCCAATGTCTCGCACCGCGGCTACACCAACAGCATTCTGGAATTCAGTGACTGCCGCGTGCCCTCGTCGGCGATCCTCGGTGAGCTGCACCGCGGTTTCGAGGTCGCCAATGCCTGGCTGGGTGCGACCCGCCTGCAGGTCGCCGCGACCTGCCTGGGCCGAGCCGAACGCGCCCTGGAACTGGCGCTGCAGTGGTCGGCCCAGCGGGCGCAGTTCGGGCAACCGATCGGCAAATTCCAGGGCGTCAGCTTCAAGCTGGCGGACATGGCCGTGGAGCTGCGCGCCGCCGAACTACTGGTGCTGCAGGCCGCCTGGAAACAGGATCAGGGGACGGCCACCGACATGGACATGGCCATCGCCAAGCTCAAGGCGAGCGAGATGCTCGCGATGGTGGCGGATGAAGCCCTGCAGATCCACGGCGGCATGGGCCTGATGAGCGATCTGCCGCTCGAACGCATCTGGCGCGATGCCCGCATCGAGCGCATCTGGGAAGGCACCAGCGAGATTCAGCGGCACATCATCTCGCGAGCGTTGCTGCGGCCGCTCGGCGCCTAGGACTTTCAGCGTCCGGTCCAGCGTGGCGTGCGTTTCTCGGCGAAGGCGCGCGCCCCCTCCTGCAGGTCATCCGAGCGCATCACGCGCTGCACGGCGTCGAGCGCGTCGTGGACCTCGAAGGCCTGGTTCTCTGGAATCATCTCGGTGTGGTGCAGCAGCTGCTTGATCGCGGGGAACAGCAGCGGGGGTCCGTTGGCCAGCTGTCGGGCGATCTCGCGTGCCCGGGCCAGCGCCTGGCCGCGCGGCACGACGTGATTGGCCAGGCCCCAATGCTTCGCTTCGGCCGCGTCCATCCAGCGGCCGGTCATCAGGAACTCGACCGCCACATGGTAGGGAATCCGGCGGCGCAGCTTGATCACTCCGGCGTCGGGCAGCACGGCGACATTGATTTCCGGCAGTGCGAAACGGGCGTGCTCCTCCATCACGATGATATCGGCGCCCAGCACGAGCTCGAAGCCGCCGCCGCAGGCGATGCCGTTCACGGCGGCGATGATCGGCTTGTTCAGGTTACGGGGATGGTTCAGGCCGCCGAACCCGCCCACGCCCCAATTGGCGTCGGGGGCTTCGCCTGCCGCCGCGGCCTTCAGGTCCCAACCCGCGGAAAAGAATTTCTCGCCGGCACCCGTCAGGATCGCAATGCGCAGGGTTGCGTCGTCGCGGAACTCGCTGAAGATGTCGTTCAGTCGGCGGCTGACCGCGGCATCGATGGCGTTCGCCTTGGGCCGATCGATGGTGATTTCCAGCACGCCTGCGTCGCGCACGAGTCTGATCGGGTCTGACATGTCATTCGCTCCTGAGCCGGATCATTGCGTCCACCGCGACCGCGCCCTTTCCCACCGGCCGGACGATGACCGGATTGACGTCCATTTCAACCAGCGTCTCGACTCGCGCGGTGGCAAAACGGGTGACCGCGAGTATCAACTCGATCAGTGCCGTTTCATCGGCCGGTGGCCGCCCCCGAAAGCTCTGCAGGAGCGGCGCAAGCCTGAGCCGCCGCAGGGCGCCCCCGATTGTAGCTGCGGTAAATGGCGGCAGCAGGCTGACGGTGTCCTGCAGCATTTCGGTGAGTATGCCACCGGCGCCGAGTACCAGTGTCAGTCCGAACTGCGCGTCCACGACCAGGCCGACCAGCACTTCCAGTACGCCCTCATCGATCATCTCTTCCACGAGCAGGGTAGCGGACAGGGCGCCCAGGCGCTGGGCCGCCGCCTCGGCTTCCGCCCCGCTGCGTACGTTCAGCACCACGCCGCCAGCCTCGGACTTGTGGGCGAGCTGTGCGCTGACGGCCTTGATCACGACCGGAAATCCTAGGGCTGCCGCCGCCGCGCCGGCCGCGGCGACGGGTACCGTGCGCGAGCGGGGCACGGGCACACCGCAGCCGAGCAGTGCCGCCTTGCCTTCCGGCTCGCTCAAGGTGCGTGATGGCATCCCCGCTGTGACGATCGGGCGCGCCAGCGCCACGGCCGTGCCGCTGCGCCAGGTTTCCCCCATGGCGCCGGCCTCATCGAGGGCTTCGAGCGCTTCACGCAGCCCCTGGAGCGGCACGACGCCGGATTGCAGGCAGCGGCGCCGCATGGCCGGTGAGATCGTCTCGGGGAGCGATGAGATCAGTACCGCGCGTGTGGGCGCAGCGACGGCCGCGGCGATGAACTGCTCGATCGCCGCCACGAAGGCGGCTGCGCCCGCCGTCGAATCCGGCGGGCTGTCGAGCACGAAACCGACGGCGTCGTAGCCCGCACGCAGCGCCGTGCTGAACAGGGCGTGCATGGCCGGCAGGTCGAACCAGACGTAGGTGTGAAAATCGAAGGGATTGGCGATCGTGACCCGATCGCCCAGGATCTGCTCCAGCCTGGCGCTCGTATCCGCTGCCGGTGGCGGAAATGACAGCCCGAGCGGTTGGGCGAGATCAGCGGTCATGGCCATGTCACCGCCGGAGGCGCCCATGGCCAGGACACGCCGGCCCGCCAGCGGGCCGCCGCAATGCAGGAGCTTCAGCGTCTCGCACAGGCTCCCCAGAGTCTCGCAGCGCGCGATGCCCGCCTGGCGGCAGAAGGCGTCAAAGACGGCATCGGCACCGGCGAGCGCGCCGGTATGACTGAGCGCCGTGCGCACGGCCGCGGCCGTGCGTCCGCTCTTGATCAGCGCAATCGGCTTGCCGGCCGCACGCGCGAGCGCCGCTGCGCGCAGCAGGCGCGGCGCGTCCTTGATGCCTTCCACGTACACACCGAAGGCGCTGACGCGCTCATCGGGCACGAGCAGTTCGATCAGGTCCTCGATCGCGAGCCGGGTCTGGTTACCCACAGAAAACAGGTAACCAATCGGCAGGGAGCGCTCGTTGAACATCAGCGTCAGCGCGATCGTGCCGCTCTGGCAGATGAGCGCGACGCCGCGCTCGGGCGGCTCGCCCACCACCTGGTCGGGCCAGAGCGCCACCCGGTCAAAGTAATTCACGAAGCCGTAGCAGTTAGGGCCCAGGAAGGGCAGCGGACCCGCGCTCTGCTGCAGCTGGAGCGTCAGCTGCTCGCCCTCGCTGCTCCCGATCTCGGAAAAGCCGGACGCAAAGCAGACAAAGCCGCCGGCGCCGCGGCTGCGCAGGGCCGCCGCCACGGCGACCGCCTCGCGATTTGGCACCGCGATGAACGCAGCGTCCGGCGCGCCCGGCAACTCGGCGACGGATCGATAGTAGTGCTCGCCGGGACCGCCGGGCCGGCTCGGATGGACGCGCCAGAGCTCGCCCTGGTAGCCGATCGCCCGGCAGCCGGCGGCCACCGCATCGGTCCACGCGCCGCCGATCAACGCGACGCTGCGCGGGGCCAGCAGGCGGCGGATGCTCTCGTCCATTCAGCGGCTCCGCAACTCGAGCTTGCGCGAGCCCGGCCCGATTCCGGGCAGCGCGGCCGTATCGGCGCGCAGCCGCTCGATCGCTGCGGAAACGTCCGCAGGGAACTCAGCCGCTCCGGGGGACGGGCCCTGCCGCACATGCAGCAGCATGAACTCGGCGCTTGCGACCGCATCGGCGACGCGAGTGGTGTACATGTCCAGGGCCACATGCAGGCGCTTGCGGTCGGCGCCGAGCACGCGGACCTTGATATCCAGTGCATCGGACTGTCTGACCTCGCGCAGGAAATGAACGTGCAGTTCCAGCGTGTAGAGGGTGCAGCCGGTGCGCTGCCGGTAGGCGGCGTCCAGGCCGAGGGCGTCCATCAGCGCGTCGATGGCACTGCTGAACACGACCGTGTAATAGCCGTCGCGCAGATGCCCGTTGTAGTCGATCCACTCCGGTGCCACCGGCGTGCTGTAGATGCTGGGCCCCGGCATGAGAGATGGCGCGCGCGTCAGTGCAACTTGAGGCGTTCGCGGACCGCGGCCGGGCCGAGCGGCTTTGCGCCCATTGCCTCGATGATGGTGACCGCCCGCGTGACCAGCTGCGCGTTGCTCGCGTACACGCCGCGGCTGAGGTAGAGGTTGTCCTCGAGACCGACGCGCACATTGCCGCCCAGCAATATGGACTGCGCCACCCACGGCATCTGCATGCGGCTGATCGCAAAGGAGGTCCAGATGCTGCCGGCAGGCAGGGTATTGACCATCGCGACCAGGTGCCCGACATCCGCGGGCACGCCCCAGGGGATGCCCGCGCACAGTTGAATCAGCGCCGGTGCGTCGATCAGGCCCTCCTTGATCAACTGGTGGACAAACCACAGATTTCCGGTATCGAAGATCTCCAGTTCCGGCTTCACGCCGAGTTCGCGCAGGATCCCCGCGCCCTTGCGCAGGTAGTTCGGGGTCGATACATAGGCGCGATTTACGTCGCCGAAGTTCAGGCTGCCGCAGTCCAGCGTGGCGATCTCCGGCCGGTACTTGCCCTCATGGCACAGGTCGATGACGTGGCGCATGCGCTCTTCCTGACTGACGAAGTCCGTGCCCGGTGCCGGCGTATCGATCATGCCCTTGTCGCCCACGTAGATATACCCGCCCATGCCACAGGTCAGGTTGACGATCACGTCCACGCCGCTGGCGCGGATGTTCCTGACCACTTCCCGGTAGTGCTCGGTGGCCATGCTGAAGGCGCCGGTCGCCGGATCGCGCACGTGGATGTGGACGATCGCCGCGCCCGCGCGCGCCGCTTCGACGGCCGAGGCGGCGATCTGCACCGGGGTCACCGGGCAGTGCGGGCTCTTGGTGACCTTGGTGTCATCGCCGGTAACGGCGCAGGTGATGATGACTTCCGGATTCATCGGCACTTCTCCCGCTGGAATCAGGCCATGATATTATCGTTCCCATAATAAATAAGCCACTCGAGATCAAAGCTGGCCGAGCCGGCGCAGCAGGGGCGTCATCGTCAGGCCCTGGGCAAAAATCGAGAACGCGACCACCCCGAAGGTGACGGTGACGATGGCATCGCGCTGCGGAAAATCCGCCGGCAACCCCAGCGCCAGTGCCAGCGCCAGAGCGCCCCGCAGGCCTCCCCAGAAAAGTACGTGCTGGTGCGGGGCCGCGACGCGCAATGGGCCGCGATTGAACAGCGCGCACACCGGGTAGATCGCCAGGGCCCTTCCCAACGTGACCAGCGCGATGGCGGCGAGCACCGCGAGGCCGATCGTGCCGAAGTGCTGCTGCGCCTCGTGGGCACCGATCAGCAGGAACACGAAGGAATTGGCCAGGAAGGCGACATATTCCCAGAACGAGCGCACCGCGTCGCGGCCGGGGGCGGCGGTAAATCCAGGAGCGCTGTAGTTTCCCGTCACCAGGCCGGCGGTCAGTGCGGCGAGTACCCCCGACAGGTGAAAGTGCTCGGCCAGGAAGAAGGAGCCGTAGGCCGACAGCGTGGTAAAGCTGATTTCCACCAGCCGGTCGGCGCTGCGCCCGGCGAGGAACATGAAGACAAATCCCAGCGCAGCGCCGCACAGCGCGCCGCCCCCAATGCTCAGCAGGAGTGAGGCGGTGACCTGGAGCAGATCGCCGGTAGCACCCGCGGCCAGACCCAGGGCAGCGACGAACAGCACCGCGGCCGTGCCGTCGTTCAGGAGACTCTCCGCTTCCAGCAGGAGGCGCAGACGGCCCCGTACACCGGCTTCCCTGAACGTGGCGATGACCGAGACCGGATCCGTAGCGGCGATCAGCACGCCGAATACGCCGGCCGCAGCCCAGCCCCAGTTCACCAGGTAATGCATGCCGGCAGCGGTAAGGGCCGCGGCCAGCAGCACGCCCAGCGTCGCCAGCAGGCCGACGACGGGCAGGTCCTGGCGCAGCTCGCGCCAGTGGATGTACAGGGCGGCCTCGAAGACCAGCGGCGGCAGGAACAGCGAATAAATCAGGTCTTTTGTCAGCGTCAGGTCGAGGCGCAGGGGCATGAAGGACAGTCCCATGCCACCGAGCACCAGGCCGACCGTGTAGGGCATGTGCAACCGGCGCGTCAGGACCGCAATCAGGGCAGCGATGAGGAGCAGGAATCCGATCTGTGAAAGCTGGGTCACCACGTCGCAACGACCTCGAACGCAGCGATGCTATTTCCCGGCGAACCAGAAGTTGCGGCGCCAGGTATGTGCCCGCAGGTCCTGCTCCAGCGCATCGCTCATGGGTGCCTGGGCGCTGACGGCGAGATTCATGTCCGCCTGGCGTGTGTTGCGGATGCCCGAAATGACGGTCGAGACCGCTGCCGGTTTCAGGGCAAACTTCAAGGCAGCGGTTGCAAGATCGGGCTCCCGCTCACCCACGGTCCGGCGAATGGCCTCCACCCGATCGACCGTGCGTTGCAGGCGATCGCCGGCAAAATAGCGCTGGCGGAAGTCGCCTTCGGCGAACACGGTCTGTGGCGTCAGCTTCCCGGTGAGCGCGCCCTCGTCAAAGGCCACGCGCACGATGACGGCCACCTTGTGTTCCACTGCCGCAGGCAGCAGCTCGGCCTGCGGTTCCTGCTCAAAGATGTTGTAGATCAGCTGCACCGAATCGACCCAGCCCCCACGCATCAGATCCAGCACGGAATCCTGATCATGCTCCGGCGTGCTCACGCCGATCGCCAGGACCTTACCTTCCTGCTTGAACTGGCGCAGCGTCGCCAGTGCGGTCGGATTCCGGTTCCAGGCGCGCGTCCAGGTATGCAGCTGCAGCAGGTCGATGCATTCCGTGCGCAGCTCGCGCAGGCTCCGCTCCAGCCGCTGCCGCAGGTAAGCGGCGCTGTAGCGCGCCTCGATGTCGTCATAGGGGCTCGGCGGCCAGCTGCCCGGGGCGGGCGGTATCTTCGTCGCGACGTAGACACGCTGATCGCCGTGCCGCTCCTTAAGGACCTGCGCAATGATCCGCTCGCTGCGGCCGTCGCCGTAGCCTTGCGCCGTATCGATGAAATTGCAGCCGAGGTCCAGCGCCCGGTGCAACGCGACCCTGGAATCCTCGTCAGACTGGTTTCCCCAGCCACCGCCCACGGCCCAGGCGCCGAAGCCGATTTCAGCCACGTTCCAGCCCAGTCGTCCGAAACTGCGGTATTTCATTGCGGCAGATACCCCTGGACGGGGATTGTGACATACCGCCGGGCAAGCCCGGTGGTCCGGCGATCTTGTTTCAGTGCGGTGAGAAGTAGGCCGTCAGCACGGCGGTCGTGGACAGGACGGCCATCAGCAGCGCGATTTCCGTCGCAACCGAACGGCGCAACGTGCTCGCGGGCAGGCCCGCCGCCAGCGCCGGCACCCAGCGCCATCGGTTAGCGGCCGCCAGCAGCATCAGGAGCATGAAGCCCGCGAACTTGGCGATCAGCAGCTGGCCGTAGGGCTGGCGCAGCACGCCTAGAGTCCCCATCAGCATCCAGGCCATGGTGAGGCCCGCCAGCACGATCAGCGGCACGAGCCACCCCGCAATCGTCGAGTAGCGCTGCAGAACCCGCACGGCAACGGATCGCGACTCGATGCGGATGATCCGCATGAGCGGCAGGAGCGATCCGAACCAGAACGCCACAACAAGCAGGTGCAGCGCCAGCAGTGGGGCCAGCACCGCCCGCAGGGCATGCGCGCTGGTGTGACCGGTCAGCAGGAATCCGCCGACGGCAATCAGACCACAGCCGGCGGCCCAGCGCGCTCCGCCGCGGGAGGATTGCCCCAGCGACAGCGCAAGCCCCAGGAGTCCCGCGGCCTGCACCAATGCGGACACCCCCGACCCGGAGGTCCAGGCGAGACCTTGCAGTTCGGCGTCCCACAGGCCCGAAAAGTCGCCCGCCATGCGCGGCGCCTCCAGGGCGAGATGCAGCAGGATGAGCAGCACGCCGGCGGAGGAGGCGATGCGGCCGATACGGCGCAGCTCAGGGCGCAGCTGCACCAGCTCTGGCCCAAAGAGGGTCAGGAAGAACGCCAGGCCCACCGCCTGGAACAGGGCCACCAGGCCCAGTGCACGCAAGGTGACCGATAGGAGATCGACGGCCATGAATCCTCGCGGCGGCCAATTCAGGGAGCGGGCGCCAGCCGGAATCTGATCGTGCCAGAGGTCAGGTGATTGTCGTCCGCGGCCACCACGCGGTAAGCCAATGTGAAGGTTCCTGCGCTGAGCCTGGGCGCCGTGACGCTGAAGCTCGTGCCGGCCGCGGTCGGCAGCGGCCCGAGTTTCTGTGCCCGGGCGTCGCCTTCACGGCGCAGACTCAGGGCGGTCAGGTGTGCGGCTTCGGAGAATTTCAGCAGGAATTGCGCCGGCGGCACCGTCAGGACACTGCCGTCTGCCGGTAGCGCCCCGGCCAGATGCGCATGAGCCAGGACCGGGATGGGCAGCAGGGTCAGGCCCACGGCAACAAAAGCGGCTGCTGATTTCATAGTGCTGCTCCTTCTGCAATCGCGCGCCAGCGCTGGCCTCGGACCCAAGGCGCCCGTAGTTCAGTGAATAGAGCGACCGCCTCATAGGGGCAGCTGACGGCGTTATCGATTCTAGGTGATTGAACGCGCCGAGTCGCCTGAATGACGAGTGAATGCCAGGTCAGACCAGGAGTCAGGGCTGCTCCACGTACCTGACCAGACCGTCGAGGCATCCGGTCCATCCGCGCTCGTGGCTGATTCGAGCCGCTTCGCTCGAAATTCGCTCGTGCGTGACGATCACTTCTGTCGACGCCTCATGCGCTTCAAAGCACACGGTAACCCGCTCTGCCGGCCCCTTATGCGACTCCAGTCTCCAGCTATACGCCAGCCGATAGGGCGGCTCGATCACATCGAAGATGCCCGTTATCCAGACTACTGTTCCATCTGGGAAGCGGTTGGCAATTCGATAGGAACCGCCCACTCGCAGATCAATCTCGGCTGCGGGACAGGCGACGCCCTGGGGTCCCCACCAGCACACGAGCAGTTCTGGTTGGGTCCAGGCGGCGAAGAGCTTCTCCGGCGTCGATCTGATCCGCCGGCGCACCACGAGCGTTGCGGCCAGCGTCACCGGTGCCGTATCAGTCGGCGATTCATTCATATAGGGTCTCAGCAGCTCAACGTTCGGCCTGATCTTCCGCAAACCGGGCCAGTGCTTCGAGCCGTTTGGTCCAGAATTCCCGGTATCCGCTGAGCCATCGCTCCACGTCCTGCAGCACCTCGGGCCGAAGGGCGCAGCGATGCATACGACCGTCGATGGTGCGCGAAATGAGCCGCGCCTCCTCCAGCACGCGCAGGTGCTTCGATACCGCGACCCGGGTCATGGCAATCGGCTCAGCCAGTTCCCCGACCATGGCCGGGCCCGCCGCCAGGCGCTTCAGCAGCGTTCGGCGCGTCCTGTGCGCCAGGGCATGAAGAATCGCGTCGAGCCGATCCTCGCCTGATTGACGCCGGGCATGGACTCCTGCAGGCACAGTCAACCTCCAGACTTGTATAGGAAACCATTTGGTGTCATATTACAAGCCATCCAGGGACAAATAACGTCAGGGGGCCAGAAATGCCTGCGTCCGTAGCGCCTACATCGACTCCCCATGGGCTCAAGCGCCGGCAGCTCATTACCGCCGGTGCGTTCGCGATAACCGGCGCCCTCACTCGCCCATCGCGAGCTCTGGCCGAGGCGAACGCCGAAATTTCACACTCCGGGGAATCCATTCATCAGGAGCGGGTCTTCAGCGCGGGACGCAAGCGCGTTTACGAGGCGCTGACGGTCGAAAGTCAATTTGACAGGATCGTCCAGCTGGTTGGCGTGATGAAGGCCGACGCCACGGCCAAGATGCAGAATCCGACGAAGCTGAGCCCGCATGTGGGCGGAGCATTTGCTCTGTTTGACGGACACATCGTGGGCCGTCAGCTCGAACTCGTGCCGGATGAACTGATCGTTCAGGCATGGCGCGTGCTGAGTTGGGCGCGGGGTGTGTATTCGATCGCCCGGTTTGAGCTCTCGGATCAAGCCGGGGTCACGAAATTGGTGTTCGACCACACGGCGTTTCCGAAAGGCGATGCGGAGCACCTGGCCTCTGGCTGGCAAGAGCATTACTGGGGTCCGCTCACCAAATTTCTGGCCTGAGACTTCAATTGCCTCGCCCTAAGCCGCCATTCGCGGCGGGCGGCTTGGGTCACAAGCTGGCGCTCAAGAAAGCGTCCGGCCGCCGCTGACTGCGCTTATCCGCTTCTAGCCCGTTCGCACGGTGGGCGCGAGATGTCGGCCCCGCGGCATTTAACTTAGTGATGCCGTATTAAGCCGCTCGTGCTGCATCGGGCTTTATTGTTTGCCGAGCCCATAGTACTGTTCCCCCAAGAAGAGGGTACGACCCACCATCCGATGATTTGGACGCGCCCGAAACTCTTGCGGGGGTGACGTGAACCGTCCCACCGTGCGTCAATTCGACAACGATAATCGAGGCAACTCCATGAAAATGTCTAACGGGCCTTCACTGGTCTTGATCGCCATGATGACGCTCATCGGAAATCAGGCCTACAGCCAGGTGGCTCCCGCGTATTCAGACGCCAGTCTGAAAGGAACTTACGTGGGAGCTGGGTACATATTCTTGCCGCAAACGCTCCAGCCCATTCTGACGGGGCCCTTGCCGGCCCGGCCGGCGTCGCCCTTGGGGTTTGAGTCCAGCGGGGCAGCGTTTGTCTTCGATGGCGCCGGCAACTTTAGCGGGCCACTTCTCCATAATGACGACGGGTCCATAACATCTTCCACAGCAAGCGGCACATATTCAATCGCAACTGACGGCGCGTTCACGCTCAATGCCGGTGACGTCCTGACAGGCAACGTGGCGGATAACGGCGCGATCGCCTTGATTTACGCGGGAACAGCTGGTACGCATCCGCAAATCATCGTGCTCGTACGCCAACTGGGCCCTGAGGACAACACATCGGCGGGTGCGGATGCCCTGGTGTCCAATACCACTGGCATCGAAAACACCACGACGGGCGCTTACTCGATGTACAAGAATTCGACCGGAAACTTCAATGCCGCCACCGGCTATCAGTCTCTGTATGGCAACACGACAGGATTCGGAAACGCCGCAGACGGGTATCAGGCGCTTTTCACGAACTCCCAGGGCAACAACAACACCGCATTTGGATATCAAGTGCTCTACAGCAATACGACCGGTGTCGGCAACGCCGGCCAGGGTGCTTTCTCGCTGCAACACAATGCGACCGGTAGCGGGAGCACCGGGCTGGGGAATCACGCCCTGCAATTCAGTAACGGTAGCCGAAATGCTGCGCTCGGATTCTACGCGGGCTTCACGCTCACCAGCGGCAGCAATAACATCGACATCGGTAATCCGGGTGGCGCAGCGGCGGAGAGCAATACCATTCGCATCGGTACGACGCCGACCACAACGGCCGGCAACGTGTTGGCACCACATACCGCAACCTACATCGCCGGCATTGGCGGCACGCAGGTGACGGGAGCTGCGGTGTACGTGACCGCCTCGGGACAGTTGGGGGTCCTGGCTTCTTCGGAGCGCTACAAGACGGACATCGCTCCTATTGCCAGCAGCACCAACAGGCTGGGGCAACTGCGTCCCGTAAGCTTTCACCTGAAGAACGATCCGAAAGGCGACGTTCAGTACGGCCTGATTGCGGAGGAAGTGAGCAAGGTTTATCCCGAACTGGTGATCCGGGATGAGTCAGGGAAGATTCAGGGTGTGCGCTACGAGGAACTTACGCCGATGCTGCTCGCGGAAGTGCAGAAGCAGCAGCAGCTGGGCGCAGCACAAGCAGCGATGATCGAGGCCCAGGATCAGCACGCAGCGACCCTGGACGCGGAAATCAGTGCGCTGACGGGGCAATTGACTGCATTGCAGGCAACCCTTGCCGGAATGCAGACCAAAGATCAGGTCGTCACACCGCGCTAACGTCGATGCGGGCGGCTCCCGGTCTCCTGCCGGAGGACTCCTGATTGCTGCCTTTCGCGTCGCTCCACTGTGGCAGTCCGAGCTGGTCAGTCAGTGCACCAAGCGGTCCGGCTGCGAAGCGATCGCCGGACCCATGACATTGAGGTAAACCGCTGCGCGCAGCGGTTGG